>CAYYYC010000340.1:0-1503 GCA_964475695.1 uncultured Rubrivivax sp. | reverse complement strand
CATCCGGGATCACCTCCCGGATGAACACGGTTTCCACCGGTGAGGCGCCATCCTTCGAATCAGCCCACAGCCGACGGGGCAGGCCATTGACGAAGACCACGATCATCGGCGGGATGCGCCCCGCTTCCACGGCCTCATCAAAATGCCGCGACAGCGGGCCGATGCCCGAGACGCCGCCTTCCGTACCGTGCAGCCAGTAAAGCACGGGCAAGCGGTCTGGCCCCTGCGAATAACGCCGAGGAAGATAGATGTGATAGCTGACGGGTGCACCCACGGTGACACTGTCAAAGATGCGTTGGGTGACCCGCTGCGCCTGCGCCGGGACGGTCACCCAGGGCAGACTGAGGTCGGCCGTGGGTTTGGCATCACCGTGGCTCTGGATGCCGAGGAACCCCAGAGACAGGATCAGGGCTCGCAGCAGAGTGATCAATTTGTGTTCTCCTTGTCTCTCGTTTGCCGGCCTGCCCTGGCGGTGGGTGTTGCCGAAAGAAACCCCAGATGAGCTCGGTCGCGGACATCGCTCTGCCTGAAGCAGACACCCTGCGTGTGGGGCTGGCCCCCGGCCACCCATGCCCCGCCTCGGCATCCACGATGGACACCGTGACCGCGCCACCCGGCGAAGCGCCCCAGGTTCGTGTGGTGACCGAACCTTCCACACGCACTTGCGGTTCTCGGTGGGACCTGTTCACCCCGAGCCAGAAGTTCACTGTGTCTTCCAGCGACTGGTAAGGCGCCGTTTGCGCGTTGCGAACCAGCGGGTTGCGGCTCATGCCGCCCCCAATGGGCACTTCCTGATCCAGCGCGCCATTGATCAGCAGAATCGGAACGGGCCGCGAGGGCCGAACATCAAAGCTGAACATGGCGGCGATCACTGGCGCAATGCCCGCCAGACGCTCCGCGCGCCGGGTGGCATAAACCAGGGTCATCATGCCGCCGTTGGAGCCGCCGGTCATGTACACGCGCTCGGGGTCAGCCCCGTGCTGGTCGATCAGAACATCAATCAGGGCGTCGAGAAACGCCACATCATCCACCGCACCCACCTGCCCGCGCATGAGGTAGCCGGTGTTCCAGGCGTGCATGCCAGGTCTGAACTCAGATCCCTGAGGGTAGACCACCATGAAGCCTTCGCGTTGCGCCACCGAGTCGAAGCCCGTCCGCTGGCGCTGCATGGCCGCGCTGCCCGCGCCGCCGTGCAACACCAGCACCAGAGGACGCCGTTCAGGGGCAGGCGGTGCATTGACCACCAGGGCAGCGCGCTCCATGCCGTCGACAGTCAAGCGCAACTCGTTGGCCCAGCTGAGCGAGGGAATCAGAAAGCCCAGCAACAAGGTGAGGATCCCTGGCTTTTCCATGGGCGCCAATGCTAAGCGCTTGGTTTGGCAACTTTGTTGCCCAATCTTGTAAATCTGTGAATCAACTCCTACGATCGCATGATTCAAGATTGTCGTCTCGAGCCTCCATTGCGCGCATTACCGCTCCAAACGGCAAATGCGCCTTTGCGCC
>CAYYYC010000339.1:0-1505 GCA_964475695.1 uncultured Rubrivivax sp. | reverse complement strand
GCAAGCAGATCGGGGCGACGCTGGACCGCAACGGCTTGAGGCCCGCCCGCTACATCGTCACGGACGACGACCTGGTGGTCATGGGGTCGGAGTCAGGAGTCCTGCCCATTCCCGAAAGCCGCATCGTCAAGAAGTGGCGACTGCAACCGGGCCGGATGTTCCTCATCGACTTCGAGCAAGGCAGGATCATCGATGACGAGGAGCTGAAGACGCAGTTCGCCTCGGCCAAGCCTTATCGGCAATGGATCGAGAATGTGCGCATCAAGCTCGAATCCCTGCCGCAACCGGCAGATTCGGTGGCGCTGTGCAGCGAGTCGCTTCTCGATCGCCAGCAGGCGTTCGGCTACACGCAGGAGGACATCAAGTTCCTCATGAGCCCCATGGCAGTGGCCGGCGAGGAGGCCATCGGCTCCATGGGCAACGACTCCCCTCTGGCCGTGCTGTCCGACCGCAGCAAGCCCTTGGCCAGCTACTTCAAGCAGCTTTTCGCGCAGGTGACCAACCCGCCGATCGACCCGATCCGCGAGGCCATCGTGATGTCGCTTGTTTCCTTCATCGGTCCCAAGCCCAACCTTCTGGACATCAACGCGGTCAATCCCCCGATGCGCCTGGAGGTCACCCAGCCCATCCTGGACTTCAGCGACATGGCCCGCTTGCGCGGCATCGAGGGCTGCACCGCCGGCAAGTTCAAGAGCCACGAGCTCGACATCTCCTATCCGGTGGCCTGGGGTCGCGAGGGCGTGGAAGCGAAACTCGCGTCACTTTGCGCGGAGGCGGTGGATGCCCTGAAGTCCGGGCACAACATTCTCATCATCACCGATCGCCGCGCGAGCCGCTCGCAGGTGGCGATCCCGGCCCTCTTGGCCCTTTCGGCAATCCACCAGCACCTGGTCCAGGAAGGCTTGCGGACCACGGCGGGTCTCGTGGTGGAGACGGGAAGCGCGCGGGAGGTTCATCACTTCGCCACTCTGGCTGGATACGGCGCCGAAGCGGTGCATCCCTATCTGGCGATGGAAACTCTGGCGGCCATGCATCAGAGCCTGTCCGGCGAACTCTCTGCCGAAAAGGCGATTTCCAACTACGTCAAGGCCATCGGCAAGGGGCTCTCCAAGATCATGTCCAAGATGGGCGTGAGCACCTACATGTCCTACTGTGGCGCCCAGCTCTTCGAGGCCATCGGCCTGGAGCGGTCGGTGGTGGACAAGTACTTCCGTGGCACCGCCAGCCAGGTCGGCGGAATTGGTGTATTCGAGATCGCCGAAGAAGCCCTGAGGATGCACCAGGCCGCCTACGGCGATGATCCGGTGCTCCAGACTATGCTGGATGCCGGGGGGGAATATGCCTGGCGGGTCAGGGGCGAAGAGCACAGGGGGGCGGCCGAAGCGAGCGAGATCGAGTCGAGGTAGGTGCCGTCGATCTCCATGTCGGCCGCCTTGGGGCCGCACTTGGAGGTGTCGAACGCCACGCCCGCGGCGCCGCCGGTAGCCTTGGCGGCCTTGGCGGCA
>CAYYYC010000338.1:0-1523 GCA_964475695.1 uncultured Rubrivivax sp. | reverse complement strand
CCCAGACCGTGCCAAACAGCCCGACATACGGGCTGACCGAGGCCACCGAGCCCAGAAAGCTCAAGTGGCTCTCAATCGTGTCGAGCTCGCGCTGGAAGCTCGCCCGCATCGCCCTGCGCGCGCCGTCGAGCTGCTGTGCGGCGTCGAGCCGGCGTTCGCGCAGCTTCATGAACTCACGCATGCCGCTGGCGAAGATGCGCCCCATGGGCGCGCTGGGCGGCTGGGTGCCTGAAGCCTGATAGAGGTCTTGCAGCGAGCGGCCGGACCAGAACTCGCGCTCGAAGCCTTCATTGAGGCTGCGGATGCGCCTCAGGCCGATGACCTTGCCGAAGATCACTGTCCAGCTGGCCAGGGAAACGGCAAGCAGTCCCGCCATCACAAGTTGGACAACAAGGCTGGCCTGGGTGACCAGGGTCAGGATGGAGAGGTCTTGATTCATGGTTTGTCTATCCCGGTCAGGCTTGATCCGCCCACGGCTCAGCCAACAGTCTGCGGTCCACCGAGCCCATGCGCCTGACCGCCTCGCGCAGGCTGTCCATCGACGATGCGAAGGACAGCCTCGCGTGGCCTGCGGCCGTTGCGGGGCCGAAATCCCGGCCTGGGGCCAGCGTCACCTGGGCATGGCGCATGAGCTGCAGGCACAGGTCCCAGCTGTCTCGGGCAATGCCTGCCGTGTCGATCCAGGCGTAGAAGGCGCCGTCCGGTGCCACGGGGACCGGCCAGCCGATCTCCGGCAGGGCCGCGATGATGAAGTCGCGCCTGCGCATGAACTCTCCGCGCCGCCTCTCGTATTCCTTGAGAGACTGCGTCTCGAAGCAGGCCAGTGCCGCATGCTGCGCCACGGTGCTCGCGCAGATGTAGAGGTTCTGGGCCAGCCGCTCCACGGCCGGCACGGCCTCAGACGGAACCACCAGCCAGCCCAGACGCCATCCGGTGAGCCCGAAATACTTGGAAAAGCTGTTGACTGACCAAACGTCTTCGCCCAGAGCGAGCGCGCTTTGCCCATACCGGTCCTCGTAGTTGAGTCCCAGGTAGATTTCATCGGCCACCACCCAACCCGAGCGCTGCCGAACCTGAGCCACCAAGGCCTGCAGCTGCAGGGGGTCGATCGAGGTGCCCGTCGGGTTGGACGGCGAAGCCAGCAGCACCCCGCGGGTGCTGTCGGTCCAATGCCGGGCCACCTGATCCTGGGTCAACGCGTAGCGCTGGCCGGCATCGGTGGCCACGAGCCGAGCTCGGCCGCCCGCGGCGGTGATGAAATGACGATTGCAGGGGTAGCTGGGGTCTGCGCAGATGACCTCGTCTCCCGGCTCGACCAGCGCCAGCATGGCCAGCTGCAATGCGGCCGACGCACCGGCCGTGACCAGGATCCGCCGCGGGTCCACATCCAGCCCGTGCCTTTGCGCGTACCAACCGGAGATCGCCTTGCGCAGGCTCTTGAGCCCGGCGGCCTCGGTGTAGGCGGTTCGGCCACTGTCGATGACCGCACGCGCTGCCGCCTGCACTCGGCTGCAGGCGGTTTG
>CAYYYC010000337.1:0-1550 GCA_964475695.1 uncultured Rubrivivax sp. | reverse complement strand
ATAGGCCCCGATGTTCACGTAACTGGGCATCAGGACAACATTGCGCGCAATGTAGGCGCCCCGTCGCGCCACTGCCGGCGGAACGACCCGGACGCCGGTCTCCCTCATCTGCGCTTCATCCAGGTGGGCAAACTTGGTCTGGACCTTGTCGAAGAAGCCCAGGTCGCCGGCGCGCATCACCTTGTTTTCGTTGAGGCGAAAGCTCAGGAGCACGGCTTTCTTGACCCATTGGTTGACCTGCCATTGGCCTACGGCTTGCCGCACCGCCACCCGAATGCGGCCCTTGTTGAGGTCGGCAATCACCTCCTCGACGGCCTCGCGAACCCGGGGTGCGTTGAGGGCATCGACCTGGCTGCGCGATTCCCAAGCGGCGTCGATGAGGGACTGCAAACCGGCGGTGCTCATGATGGACGATATTCCTTGGTGAATTGGTGGATGCGGCCGGCGGCTTCGAGACACTCGGACACGCTGGCGACCAGGGCCATGCGGATGCGCCCAGAGCCTGGGTTGACGCCGTGGGCACGACGCGCCAGCAGACTTCCCGGCAGGACGCTCACATTGTATTGAGCCAGGAGTTGCAAGGCGAAGTCCACGTCGTTGCCGCCCGGCACTGCGGCCCAAAGGTAGAAGCCCGCGTCCGGCAGCCGAACCTCCAGGACCTCCGACAGCATGGGTGTGATCTGGCTGAACTTTCGTCGGTAGAGCTCCCGGTTGGCCTGGACATGGAACTCGTCGCCCCAGGCAGCGATGCTGGCGCGCTGCACACTGGGGCTCATCGCGCTGCCATGGTAGGTCCGGTAGAGAAGGAACGCCCGGATGAGCTGCGCGTCGCCGGCCACGAACCCGGACCGCATGCCGGGAACATTGCTGCGCTTGGACAGGCTGGTGAACGCGATCAGACGCCTGAAGTCGTCCCGCCCCAGCCGCTTGGCTGCCTCCAATGAGCCCAGCGGCGGGTGTTGTCCAAAGTAGATTTCCGAGTAGCACTCATCGCTGGCCACCACGAAACCATGACGGTCGCTGAGTTCAAACAGCTTGGCCCACTCGTCGAGCGACATCACCGAGCCGGTGGGGTTGCCTGGAGAGCACACATAGACCAACTGGGTGTCGGACCAGGTGCGCGGCTCGATCTGGCCCCAGTCGATGGCGAAGTTGCGGGCCTGATCGCTGTTGGCAAAGGCGACCTGTGCGCCGGCCAGAAGCGCCGCGCCCTCGTAGATCTGGTAGAAGGGATTGGGGCAGACCACCGTGGCCCCGCTTCGGGTCGGATCGACCACCGTCTGGGCCAAGGCAAACAGCGCTTCCCGGGACCCGTTGACCGGCAGGACCTGCGAGGCCGGGTCCAGCGCCACACCATATCGGCGCAGCACCCAGGCGCACAGCGCGTCCCGAAGCGCGGTCTCGCCCGCGGTGGATGGGTAGCTTGAGAGCCCGCCCAGCGAGGCCACGAGTGCGTCTTCCACCAACGGCGGCGCGGGGTGCTTGGGCTCTCCGATCCCCAGGCTGATCGCAGACAGGCCTGGCGGCGGGGTGACGGCCCGCGTCAACTC
>CAYYYC010000336.1:0-1568 GCA_964475695.1 uncultured Rubrivivax sp. | reverse complement strand
TCACTCCAGATGCTGGCGGTTGCCGCGACTAAGGTCCGATCGGATGGCAAGGCCGTCTATCGCGACCTCCTCGATGCTGACCTCACCAAGCCAATCCAGTTCGCCAAGAACCACTTCGATCTCATCGTGAGCTCAGGCGTGTTCACACACGGCCATCTCGCTGGCAGGGACCTGATCGCCATCTCATCAGCCGCTCGCGAAGGCGGCACGATCGTGGTGGGGATCAACAAAGAGCATTTCGACAACGTTGGCTTTGCCGGCCACTTCGCCGAAGCGGTATCGGAAGGCCTCATCAGCGAGCCGCAGTTCACCGAAGTCGACATCTATGGACCGAGTAGTCCGCATTTCGGCGACAAGGGGCTCATCGCCGTCTTCACCCGGCTCGAAAACTAACGCTGCCGGAGCCGCAGGTTCTGCCACGAGCCATCGCTCGTCCAGCCACCATCGACGGGTAACGCAACTCCATTTACGAATCCCGACGCATCTGAGTCACACAACCACGCGATCGCCTGCGCAATGTCTTGTGGTCGGGCAAAACGACCCATCGGAACGTGGTCGGTGATGTCTGAGTCCGAATAGGAACCACCGGCCTGATCCTTGTGATCCATCTCCGTCTTCACCCAACCCGGGCACACGGCATTCACTCGCACTCCACGGCCACCCCACTCCACCGCAAGCGTTCGGGTGAGACCGATTAATCCGTGCTTGCTCGCGTTGTATGCCGATCGTTCCGCTACGCCCTGAAGACCCGCAACAGAGGCAACATTGACGACAGATCCTGAACCACGCTCCACCATCGACCGGCCGTAGGCCTTGCACAACATGAAGGGTGCGACAAGGTTGACGTCGAGCACCTTGCGGTACGTCTCGCTCGGCATGTCGAGCGCAGCTTGAATCATCGAGATTCCCGCATTGTTGATGAGCGCGTCGACATGACCAAACGCGTCGAGCACCTGGCGCCGAACCAGCACACGGCCGCGCATCGCGCGGTGATACACCGCTGCAGGAATCAGGCAACCAGCCGCCAGCCGGGTGCGTGTGCCCTGATCGAGATCCTGCCAGTGTGTGCGCAGCCATTTGCGAAGCATCATGGTCGCAATGTCGGAATCCGAGGTCAGCATCTGCAGCGGAACCGCGTAGCGGGCCAGTGGCAAGGACACCTCGTCCAGCACGGCGCCCAGACCCTCCAGGGTGCGGATGGCGGCTTTCATCGCCGCCTGCACTTCGGGATTGGCGCCCTCAGGCCAGCATAACTCCCGGACCACGCCCAGGCGCAGGCCCCGGATGTCGCGGCCGAGCCCGGCACTGAAGTCCGGCACTTCACGGCTGCTCGTCAACGGATCGGCGGCATCGTGGCCTGCAATCGCCTGCAGGAAGAGCGCGTTGTCACCGACCGTGCGGGTCAGCGGGCCGATGGTGTCCGCGGTCCAGCCATACATGACACCCCCATGTCGGCTGACGCGGCCGAAACTGGGCCGCAGACCGACGATACCGTTGGCTGCGGCGGGGCTGCGCACGGAACCGCCGGTATCCTCGCCAAGAGAACCGGAACTCATGCCGGCCGCCAC
>CAYYYC010000335.1:0-1582 GCA_964475695.1 uncultured Rubrivivax sp. | reverse complement strand
ACATGCGCTTCGATTATGAAGCAGCCGCTCGTCCAAAGTCATCTGATGTCAAGAATTTCTTGAATCGAGATAAGAATCCTCGTGCTGCTGCTGCTTCTAAAAAATATATTCGCCGCATGACGAAACTCGGTGGTCTTGGACCAAATCAAACTAAGAAAGACACTGAAGCGCACATGAAGGCTTATTTTGAAGAAGTCGAGCAAGTCGAAGAAAAGTACATGGGCTTCAAGGCAGTAATGGCATCAGCAAAGAAGGGTGGTGCTCGTGATCCAGCCGCTGTTGCTGCTGCAATCGGTCGCAAGAAGTACGGAAAAGAAAAGTTCCAGGCTGCGGCTGCTGCAGGAAAGAAACTCGGTGAAGGAATGGATCCAGTCGGTCGTGAAGATAAAGACATTGACAACGATGGTGATTCAGATAAGACAGATGTCTATCTACACTCAAAGCGTAAGGCAATTGGAAATGCAATTCGCAAGAAGTTAGCGCAAAAAATGGAGAAGAAAGATGGCGAATAATTTATCTCCTGCAGATCAGGGTGAATACGATTACGAAGGTGACATGGCAAAGTCTCAGCTTCGCAGCATTATGGCAAATGCAAAGCGCATGCACGACATGCTTGAAGAAAATACAAATCTTCCTGAATGGGTGCAGAGCAAGATTACTCTCGCTGAAGATTATATCTCAACCGCTGCTAACTATATGGAAGGCGAAATGAACGAAGAAATGAAGCCATACGTGAAGGCTGCTCAAGCAAAATTCGACGCACAAACAAAAGCCCAGAAGATGGGTAAGAAGCAAGCAGGAACTCTTGCTGCTCGTAAAGAGCGCATGAAAGAAAAACAAGCCTCTGCTGCTCAAAAAGCAATTGATCTTGTAAAGGGTCAAAAGAATAAGATCAACAAAGAACCAGAGGTGACAACTGATGTTAAAGTTCAATGAGTATATCAAAGAACAATTCGATGAGATGCTTGATGTTGATGCGCGTAATGTTGAACAAAACGCCGAATCAATCAATGCAGATCTAGATGCCCTCACTGAGAAGCCATATCAAAATGCTCCGATCTTTTTAAATCAATTGCGCGGAACATTAGAGCGTTATGGAATTCTTCTTCCAGCCTCTGCTACTCCACAGTTTCTAGATCTCGGTGCAGAACTAGTTTACCTTCTTGGCGAATCAAATCTCCACCTTTATGTTGTATACGATACAAACGATGAAGGATTTGTTGATGGTTATGCACAGA
The DNA here is from genome assembly GCA_964475695.1 of uncultured Rubrivivax sp. Taxonomy (GTDB): domain Bacteria; phylum Pseudomonadota; class Gammaproteobacteria; order Burkholderiales; family Burkholderiaceae_C; genus RFTU01. The sequence goes on along the minus strand of CAYYYC010000335.1, from coordinate 344 downwards.
TCGTAAGTGCAGAAGAACTCAAGGATTTAATGAGCGCAGACTCAGAAGATCTTCTTGACAAAGAGGATGATGAGATTAAAATGCGCCCATCAACGTGGTATGCAAAACGCGATGATGATTCAGGAAACGATAACGAATACACATAATCTATGTTTTTTGATGAACTGAATGATTCAAATATATTGTTATATGCAGCCAAGTGCTATGATAAGCCAAACTGTATTGATAGTGAATTTGATGAAGATTACAAACGAATTCGATATATCAAACGATTATTAAATCGATATCGATTGTCAGGTAAAATAAAAGAACGATTGTTATTAAATCATTTAGTGATTATACAG
>CAYYYC010000334.1:0-1590 GCA_964475695.1 uncultured Rubrivivax sp. | reverse complement strand
CCTTCTTCACCCACGCCCAACCGCTGCCGCTGCCCCGCCCGCCCGTGGGCGCCGGCGGTCAAGAGGCCATGGCTCGCGCCATCCTGGCCAAAGTGCCGCAGGCCGTCGCCAAACCCGGCGTGTCTCCCGGGTTTGCCGGCAGTGGGCAGAAGCAGGCAGCTTTCCTGGGCGAGCCTGTGGCCCCGGCGCAAGCGGCCGTGGCCCCTCAGGATTACGGCAGCGCGGGGTCGCCATTCAGCACGGCCCGGGCCGACCTGAGCAATGGCAGCGCCGCGGCTGCGACCAACACGCTGTATCCCTACCGGGCTGCGGGCAAGCTTTTCTTCACCATCAACGGCCAGTCCTACATCTGCTCGGCGTCTATGGTCAAGCGGGGCATCGTGGTCACCGCGGCCCACTGTGTGGCGGGGTTCGGCACATCGGCGTTCTACAGCAACATCGTTTTCGTCCCCGGATACCGAAATGGCGTGGCCCCTTACGGCGCGTGGCCTGCAGCCAATGTGCATTTGGTGTCCAGCTATCTGAACGGCACAGACTCTTGCACTGTCCCCGGTGTGGTGTGTGAGAACGACATCGCGGTGATCACCCTTGCCCCCAAGAACGGCTACTACCCCGGCACCCGAACCGGCTGGTTTGGTTACGCCTGGGGGGGCTACTCGTTTTCGAACAACACGACCCACATCACCCAGTTGGGCTACCCGGGCTGCCTGGATGGCGCGCAGTACATGCAGCGCAACGACGCGCAGGCCTTTGTGGATGCATCGCTGTCCAACAACTCGGTGATGGGCTCACTGATGTGCGGCGGCTCCAGCGGCGGCCCCTGGCTCGCAAACTTTGGCATTCCGCCGAACCTGACAGGCACCGTGTTCGGCTCGGAACCATTGGCCAATGTGGTGGTCGGCGTGACCAGCTGGGGCTACATCAGCAATGCGGTCAAGGAAATGGGCGCGAGCCGCTTCGTTTCTGGAAACATCGAAGCCCTGGTCAATGCCGCCTGCGCCGCCACCCCGGCGGCCTGCAGTTGATCGTTGGCGATCAGGATCAGGCGGAGGGCGGGGGCACCCTGCAGCGCACAAGCTGCAGCATCAGCATCGTCAGCACGGCCTGATCGCCATCGTTGATCAGTTCGTAGCGTATCCGGGCAACGGCAGTGCCGGGTCTCGACTGTGACGGGCGCCAACTGACGAGGGCAAAGCGGCATCGGACGATGTCGCCCGGCTTGACGGGCAGGTGCCAGCCCAGTGATTCGATGCCGATGCCCGCGAGCGAGCAATCGTCGAACATCCGGGATTTCAGGGCCAGGGCCCAGGCCAACGCCGCAGTCTGGAATCCTCCGCAGACCAGGCCACCGAATGTGGAGGCCTGCGCCGCCACCTCATCGAGGTGGAACGGCTGGGGGTCATAGCGTCGGGCGAACTCGACGGACTCTTCCTTCGTGACGACATGCGGCGGACTTTCGTAAGCCCTGTCGATCTCGAAGTCGTCAATCAGGGTGGGCCGTTTCATCTTGCGCCGTCGCGGCAGGGCCTTCTCAGCCCCTCACTCCACCGCCTTGACCATGTCTTCCACCACCTTCTTGGCGTCCCCAAA
>CAYYYC010000333.1:0-1611 GCA_964475695.1 uncultured Rubrivivax sp. | reverse complement strand
CCCAGCGGCCGCTGATGCTGTCCTTGAAGGCATAGCCGAAGCTGCTGGAGCCGTGGTAGTTCACCGCCGCGACCACATAGCCGCGAGCCGCCATGGCCTGGACGTTCCACCGGTAGTGGAACGCGTCACCGAATGCGGTGTGTGGCCCGCCATGGATCACATGAAGCAGCGGGTACTTCTTCTTGGGATTGAATCGCGGTGGGTAGGTCAGCCAGACCTGTACCCGGTCACCCAGAGCGCCCGTGACCCAGGTCTCCTCGGTGTGGCCCATGGCCACCGATTTGAGGACCGCGTCGTTGAACCGTTCGATTCGCCTGGGTGTCTGGTCGCCGACGCAAGCGTGGATCCGGGCCGGATGGTCCACCCCATCGGCCACGGTCACCAGGACATCGCCCGCGGCATCGAAGCCCTGGACCCATCCGCCATCGGCCACCACCCGCACCTCAGGCTTTGCAGACCGAACCTGCAGGGCCCAGCGCCAGAGATGCTGCCGCCCCTCATCCTCGGCAGTGAACAGCAGACTCTGGCCATCTCCGCTCCATTGCAGCGGCGCATGGACTTCGCGGTCCCAGCGGGCGCTGAGCACCTGCCAACGACCCTCGGCGCGAGTCCACAGCGCCAACTGCGACGGCATCGTGTGCTTGCGTGCCTGGTGACTGGCCAGGAAAGCCACCTGCTGGCCATCTGGGCTGTAACGCGGGGCACTGAAGTCCCACCCCTTGTCTTGCGCGATCACCGTCACCCGGCGGGTTCTGACATCCATCTCGGCCAGAGCAAAGCGGCCGTCCATGCGCTTCTCGGGCGCAGGGTCGAAGGCAAAGACAATGCGCCGCCCATCCGGAGACACATCAAAGCAGTGGGCGTCCGGGTCGGCCCGCGTGAGCTCGTAGGGAGTCCCTTCGAAGAGGTCCTGGACCTTCGCGTCGAATTCCGACTCGCCCAGGGTCAGCAGATGCAGATGGGCCACACGGTCCTGGGGCAGGTGGTGGTCCCAGTACCGGTACTGGGCCTCCTCGGTGACGTAGGCGCTCTCCTTGCGATCCTTCCACTTCTTGAGCCGCGCCGCCTGCGCGCGGTGACCCCGAGTGTCGGGCCACACCCATGAGATGAAGGCAAGCCGGCGCGCGTCGGGAAACCACTTGAATGCCTCCACGCCTGTGGCGACTTCGGCGGCCCTTCGCGCCTCGCCGCCGTCAGCGCTGATCAGGTAAATCTGCGGGCTCTCGTCCTTGCGGCCATCCTGGTCACGGCGGCCCAGAAAAGCGATCAGTTGGCTGCGTTGCCCCTCGCCGGGAGGCACCGGGCTCCAGCGGGGCTGGCCATCCTTCTGGCCGCAGCGGGTCAGGGCGCGGGGCTCACCGCCCAGGGTCGACAGCAGCCACAAGTGGCTGCTTCCCCTGTTGTCCTTCATCGAATGGCGGGTGCAACTGACCACCGCCTGAGAGCCATCCGGGCTCAGGCTGGGCACACCCAGACGCTCGAACTTCCAGAGCGTGTCGATGTCGAGAGGCTTGGCTTGGGGCATGGTCAGGATCCGATCATTGAGCGGTTTCTTGCCCTCGGACGGCCCGCTGACAGGCCAGAGGGCTACCGGTTGCGACTCTGCATGAA
>CAYYYC010000332.1:0-1627 GCA_964475695.1 uncultured Rubrivivax sp. | reverse complement strand
CTTGGCGTCCAGGGCGATGATCTGGCCCTTGCCGTCCCGGTTGAGCGGATTGATCTCCACCAGTGACGCGTCGGTCTCCATGTAGCAGCGATACAGCTTGGCGAAGACATCCTTGGCCTGCGCGATGGAGCCCTCGGGCATGCCGATGCCCGCGGCGATCTGGCTGGCCTGTTCGTCCCTCAGGCCGGTGAGCGGGGCGATGAACACCTTGCAGATCTTCTCCGGATGGCTGCGCGCCACCTCTTCGATGTCCATGCCGCCTTCGCTGGAGGCGATGAAGGCCACCTTCTGGGACGCCCGATCCGTCACCACCGAGACGTAATACTCCTTCCCGATGTCCGCACCCTCCTCGATGTAGAGGCGGCGCACCTTCTGGCCGGCCGGGCCCGTTTGGTGGGTCTTGAGCTGCATTCCCAGGATCTGGCCGGCCAAGACCTGGACATCGTCGATCGATCGGGCGACCTTGACGCCGCCGCCCTTGCCGCGGCCGCCGGCATGGATCTGCGCCTTGACCACGCACACGGCGGTGCCCAGCTTCTGCGCGGCCTCGACGGCTTCCTGCACGGTGAATGCGGGATAGCCCCGCGGCACCGGAACGCCGAACTGGCGCAGGATTTCCTTGCCCTGGTACTCGTGGATCTTCATGCTTGCCCCTCGGTGACGGATGCGCCGTGCCGAAGGATGGCGAGTGGCCAAGAACCCACGGCGGCCCGGATTGTGAGCCCAGAACATGGCGCTGACCTGACGCCGACCGGGACAGAGGCCCGGTACCACTACCCGCCACTGCTGCATCGCCCGCTTGGGCGATGGCTGTCCGACCATTGGGTCAGTCTTCGGTCAATTTACCACGCACAGCCTGGGTCTCGGGGGGCGTGTCGGGCGGCGTCATGACCACCCGGCGGATGGTCTCGGTGCTGAAGCCTCGCGCGGCCAGGAACCGCGCCTGGCGCGCCCGCTCGCGGGCGTTCTCGGCCGTGCGGGGGCTTGCCTTGGGCGCCTCTTCACAGCCTGGCGTGGCCTGCTCGTGGCCGAAGCGACGCATCCAGACGGCTCGGGCGCGATCGAGTTCGCTGTCGCGGAGTTCGGCGGCCGTGACCTCATCGAGCTTGAGGCCATGGTGTCCGAGTTCGGCTTGAATGCGGCGATTGCCAAAGCGGGCCGCTCGGGCGTGGACGCGGGATTCCACGAAGCGAGCCTGACTCAGCATCCCGCTGGCCTCCAAATCGTCGAGAAGGGCATCGACAGCGGTTTGGGACTCCGACCGCTCGCCCGGGGCGGGGCCGGGTTCCTGCCCACCCGCAGCGGCCCCGCCGGGCGATTGATCCCCCAAGGCCTTGAGGAGCTTCTTCCTCAGTTCGGCACGGCTGTGCTCACGCAGGGCAAGCGCTCGCAGGGCTCGGGCCCTGAGGGAGGTTGGCTTTCCGGGAGGGCCCAAGCAGGGGGGGGCGCGCTGTTGTCCGCAGGCGGGTCAGTCGGCTTTTGAGGCCGAAGCGTCGAGCAGCGGGATGCCCATGGACTCCCGGATCTTGTTCTCGATTTCCAGGGCCACGTCGGGATTCTCGCGAAGGAATTCACGGGCATTGTCCTTGCCCTGCCCGATCTTCTCGCCCTGGTAAGCGTACCAGGC
>CAYYYC010000331.1:0-1629 GCA_964475695.1 uncultured Rubrivivax sp. | reverse complement strand
CCATTACTGGCAATCCTGCGCTGTTATTAACAGACATTAATGAATCTGATAAATCATCAACTATAGAAAATAATGTCCCGTTTGTACCATCTGTTCTTAATAAAGTAGCTCCTGAAGTTGTTGAATTTATATGCAGTCTACTAGATGTTGTGATGGTTCCTATACCAACATTTCCACTTTCATCGAATACAACTTGTGCGGTTGCGGCGGTTGAAGGTTGAGAAGTTCCATTGCAGTTAAAAGCAATATAATCTACAGTAGCTGAAATGTGTCTTATCAAAGACCCATAAGTAGATCTACCGAATCTAATACCGGGATCATTATTTGATTGCAATTCTAATAAAACAGAATCTGCGCCAGCAGTTTGAGTTATTGTTAACTTGCTATTAGGACTTGTTGTACCTATGCCTACATTACCTGAGCTATTTATATAAAGAACATCTACTCCAGCAGTCCAAGAATAAATTGCAAAAGCATCAATATTTGCAGCTATGCCAGTTCTAATTTGCCATTGTTTTGCTCCAGCGGCACCCCAAGTAGATGCTCCAGTTAAAAATCTAATATGAGCTTGATTATCGCCATTTACTACAATTCCGCCAAAAGCTGTAGACGCATTAGTATTTCTAAAAAATCCTACTGAATATGGTTCTGAGCCTACGTTTCCTCTGACATCTAATGCGTAAGATGGGCTTGTATTTCCAATACCCACATTTCCAGACGTTGCTATAGTCATGAATTCTGTAGTGCCGCTATTACTAAAGAATCTTAATGGTCCACCTGATCCTGCATAACCAATATACATACCATCTGCTTGTGCAGAATCGCTTCTTAATACTCTTATATTTCCATATATATCATATGTTAATCCACCAAAAATATCAAAACCAGTGCTTAATACTCTAGTACCACGTAGAGATATAGAACCATATACATCTAATTTATATGCTGGGGCAGTAGTTCCGACACCTAAATTTCCTGCAGTTGTAAAATAAAACTTGCTAGTTACAGTTTCAGAACCCAACGCGGCAGCTGCACCCGTTAAAATATTTAAGTTTCCAGAATCATTTCTAATATGAATAGGATATGCAGTGGTTGCTGTAGCTCCATCGGGTCTATATAAACGAATTCTTGGATTATTGCCACCATCAGTATCTACTATAAATGCTTCAGCTTGTATCCAACTCGAATCTGGACGCACATCAAATCTACCAACAGGGCTTGTTGTCCCTATTCCGATACTTCCGCCAGTATCATACATGGCAGAGTTAGTGATTGCTGTCGCTGAAGTAAATTTTGCAATATAACCGCTAGATCCAGTTGTCGCTACGCTAGTGCCGCTAGATCCAGAACTTCCACTTGTTCCACTCGAACCAGAAGATCCTGATGAACCAGATGATCCGCTAGATCCTGACGAACCAGAGGAGCCTGAAGAGCCTGAAGATCCTGACGAACCGCTAGATCCCGAAGACCCGCTAGATCCAGACGAACCAGATGATCCTGAAGACCCACTAGAGCCAGAAGATCCACTAGAACCAGATGATCCTGAAGACCCACTAGAACCTGACGAGCCACTAGAACCTGAAGATCCGCTTGAACCACTAGAACCTGAAGATCCGCTTGAACCTGAAG
>CAYYYC010000330.1:0-1638 GCA_964475695.1 uncultured Rubrivivax sp. | reverse complement strand
TCCAGAAAGTCAAAAACACATCGAAAAAAAAATGGCTGGAATGGACAAGCCTATTTTGATTTATACAGCTCTAAAATAGAATCAGATGGGAACAATTTGCTAGAAGTTGAACCATTTGGAGGAAAAAAAATCAATCGAAGATATCACGATGGGCCTATTTGTTTTTCTAAAAATAATGATACAATGTATTTCTCGTGCGTTGATAAATTTCTGAAAGGTGAAAACCGCAAGGAGCTTGAAATTGAACGAATTAAATTGTTTAGTTCTGTTTATCAAAATGGCAAATGGCAAAAAGCAAAACCATTTCCACACAATAGCGATCAATTTTCATTGGGAAATCCTTATCTATCAGCAGATGGGAAAAGACTTTATTTCGTATCAGATATGACTTCTGGTTATGGAGGTACGGATATTTATTTTTCTGAATTTATAAATGGTTCTTGGAGCAAACCTATAAATGCTGGTAAACATATCAATACGATTAACAACGAGAATTTTCCTTCATTAGACAAAAATGGAAATTTGTATTTCTCATCGGATGGTTATGCCGGATTCGGAGGCTTTGATTTATGTGTGGCTAAAAATTCAGGAAACGGATTTGATCAAGCACATGTACTAAAACAACCCATAAATTCCTCTTACGATGATATCGGAATGCTTGTACTCCCATACAACAAACAAGGATATTTCAGTTCAAGTCGAAAAACGAAAAATGTAGGCGATGATGACATTCTTTATTTTGATTTTACTGTTCTTAAAGATACAAACCTAATTATCAGTGATTACATCATTGGCTGGAAAGAAAAAAAGGATACCGTAATAATAGCAAAGGAAGAGAAAAAAGAGGTTGACTCAATTCCTTCTCCCATTATTGTTCATGATTTCGATACGTTTGTAGATTCCCTTGGTTACACAACCAAGGATGGAATCGATTTCATCATTTATTTTGATTTCGACAAGTATTTTATTCGCGAAAATGAAAAAGCAAAATTGGAACAAGTAAAAGCTGAACTTACTAAAAACCCAATGTCTATTCTTGTAATTGGAGGTCATACAGATAGTTACGGAACACCTGAATACAACATGGTTTTATCCCAAAACAGAAATAATTCGGTTATTACATACCTACAGAAAAATGGCATCGATCCTAATCGAATTCAGGCAACAGCATATGGTTTAACCAAACTTGTGAATTCTTGTACTGTCGGATCTTTATGTACAAGAGAACAAAATCAATTGAACCGACGAGTAGAAATGAAAGTGGTTAAGAAGAAACCTTAATTTATAATGAAATGAGTATTTCGACTATGCTTAATACTCATTAAACTATTTAGCTATAAAAGCAGATTGAGCTACTTGTGCTGAGTTAGAGAAGTAAGAATTCTGCTTTTTAAAAATTAAAACTGCTTGATTAAGCTGTAGTATTCAACACTTTTTTGCAATTGATATAAGGGAAGAGTTTGCATTAATTCTCTCGCTTTGGCTTCGTCAATACCTTTGAAAATTAAAACTGCTCCATTTTTGGTATGCCTTAAAAATAAGCTTTCCAAAATCCCTTCTTCTTTCCATTTTGCCACTACTTCTTGTTCGTGTTTAATTATTTCCTGAAAGTTGGCAGGTAAGTTTTCGGTGTCAATT
>CAYYYC010000329.1:867-1643 GCA_964475695.1 uncultured Rubrivivax sp. | reverse complement strand
TGCCACTGTTTAATCGTAATCAGGGCAATTTGCTCGAAGCGCTGAAGCGAGAAGATAAAGCCCGGGACGAATTCCAGGCTTTGAACGTGCGCGTCGGCACTGAAGTTATGCAAGCCCGCGAGCAGCTGGATGCCATTCGTGGGGAAGTGGATGTTCTGCAACGGGACATACTGCCCGGGGCCAAGAGTGCCTATGACGCAGCCACCATCGGGTTTGAAAACGGCAAGTTCAACTTTCTGGAAGTGCTGGATGCACAGCGCACCTACTTCGCCGCCAAGTCCCAATACCTCAAGGCCCTAGCCGAAGCACATCGCGTGGCGGCAAACATTGATCGGGTGCTCGGCGACCCCAGCTCGAATGCCGACAAGCCAGCTAACCAGGAATGAACATGCAAATCGACGCGAATAAACTGAATATCAGCAAAAAACAACTGATCGCCATTGCTGCGATTATTGTGACTGGCGTAATGCTTGGCACTACCATTCTCAACGACAAGAAATCCAAAACCGCAGAAGATGACGACCACGGCAGCCGCATTGAATCCACGGCATATCGTGGAGGAGAGCAGCAAGAGGATCCGAACAAGGGGTCGCATGGCGGCAAGCTGTTCAAGGAAGGGGACTTCGGGTTGGAGGCGGTACTGGCTGGGGATAGCGGCGAATCACGACTGCGGATCTGGCTGTTCAACAAAGACAAGCCGCTTCCAAACAATGCCACCAAAGTCAGCGCCACCATCACGCGCTTGACCGGTGAGAAGCAGACCCTCAACTTCATAC
>CAYYYC010000329.1:0-837 GCA_964475695.1 uncultured Rubrivivax sp. | reverse complement strand
AGCCCGCCTCGTGAGCCGCGAGGTGGTGGCCGAGCCACATGCCTTTGAAATCAGCATCATTGCCGATACTTCCACCGGCCCCTTCAGGTTCGTCTTGAGTCAGGAAGAAGGAAAAGTCGACTTTAGCGAAACACAAATTAAGGCCGCATCCATTGGCATCGATACAGCCGGTCCAGCTCGCATCAAATCCGCTTTGCAATTGCCGGGGGAGATTCGCCTGAACGAGGACCGGACATCGCATGTTGTTCCGCGCATCGCAGGAGTGGTCGAGAGTGTGCAGGTCAGTCTGGGGCAGGCGGTCAGACGAGGCCAAGTGCTGGCTGTCATTGCCAGCCCAGCGGCCTCAGAGCAGCGCAGCGAGTTGCAGACGGCACAAAAGCGATTGACCTTGGCCAAGACCACGTATGAGCGTGAGAAGCGGCTCTGGGAACAGAAGGTCTCTGCCGAGCAGGACTATCTCCAAGCCACACAAGCCTTGCACGAGGCGGAAATTGCCGTGGCCAATGCCCAGCAGAAATTGTCCGCCTTGGGGATGACCTCAAGTTTGTCGGGCGGGCTCAATCGCTTCGAGCTGCGCGCGCCATTCGACGGGTTGGTGATCGAAAAGCATCTCAGCCTCGGCGAAGCCGTCAAGGAAGATGCCGCCGTGTTCACAGTATCCGACTTGGGGCAGGTCTGGGCCGAGATTAGTGTACCGGCAAAAGATTTACCGCTGGTCAGGGTTGGTGAGAAGGTCACCATCAAAGCAACGGCGTTCAATGCCAGCGCGACTGGAACCATTATTTTGGTGGGTTCATTGATCGGTGAGCAGACCCGCATGGCCAAGGCCCGCGTGAT
>CAYYYC010000328.1:308-1648 GCA_964475695.1 uncultured Rubrivivax sp. | reverse complement strand
GCTCATGACCGAGCCTCCCATGACCACCAGGGCGTCGGTCTCCCCGGTGTTTTCCAGCGCCTCCTTGAGCCGCTCGGGGTACTTGCGGCTGTCCTTGAACTTCAGCGGGTCCACCGGCACCACCTCCTGCCCGATCTCGTACCGCCCCTCGGGGTCGAGGAAGGCGTCCAGCCGCGCCCTGGCACCGATGCGGTGGTGATGGGCACACTTGGGGCAGACATTGAGGTTCTCGCGCAGGTCCGTGCTGTAGAGAACCGTCTCGCATGATGGGCACTTGACCCAAAGCCCCTCGGGGACCGAGCGGCGGTCGGCCGGGTCGGTGTGCTGAATCTTGGGCGGCAGCAGCTTTTCAAACCAGCTCATGCGACAGCTCCTGGGGTCGATGCGGGCAGAGCGTCCAGCGCCTGACGGATTTCGGCGATGAAGGCGCCCGCTGCAGATGAAACCTTATCACGCGGCTGAGTCTCCAGGAGCTGCACCAGGCGCGAGCCGATCACCACGGCATCGGCGTGCTGAGCCACCGCCTGGGCCGTGGCCGCATCCCGAATGCCGAACCCCACCCCCACGGGAATGTGAACATGCGCACGGATGCGGGGAATCGCACGAGCCACCGCCTCGGTGTCCAGGTGACCGGCGCCGGTGACCCCCTTGAGCGAGACGTAATACACATAGCCGGAAGCCAGACGACCGACCGTCTCGATGCGGGCGTCGGTGGAAGTGGGCGCGACCAGGAAGATCAGGTCCATGGATGCCGCGCGCAGCGCCGCCGCGAAGGCCTCGACCTCCTCGGGCGGATAGTCCACCACGAGCACGCCGTCCACTCCGGCCGCCTGCGCGTCGCGCACGAATGCTCCGGCGCCTCGCCGGCCGTCATAGCGCTCGATGGGGTTGGCGTAGCCCATCAGCACCACAGGCGTGCGGTCATCCTCGGCGCGGAAGCTGCGCACCATCGACAGCACCCGCGCCAGGTCGATCCCCTGGGCCAAGGCCCGCTCTGCCGCCTTCTGAATCACCGGCCCATCGGCCATCGGATCGGAAAACGGCACGCCCAGTTCGATCACATCGGCTCCGGCCCTGGCCATGGCCCGCATGATGTCCACGGTGGCGTCGGCATAGGGGTCGCCGGCCGTCACGAAGGGAATCAGCGCCTTGCGCCCTTCCCGGCCCAGCAAATCGAAGGCGGCGGCGATCCGGCTCATGGCTGCCCCCCGTCACGGCGAAGCGGCGGGTGCACCACCGCCGGCGCTGCCACGCCGGTCTTGACCGACTGACCACGGCACGACGGGCGACAGTAGAAATCGGCGCCGCTGAGATCTGCCACGGTGCCGATGTCCTTGTCG
>CAYYYC010000328.1:0-298 GCA_964475695.1 uncultured Rubrivivax sp. | reverse complement strand
CTCAGTCCTGCACAGGCGATGGAACGCCTGAAGCGCCTCATCGTCGGTGATGCCCACATATTCGGCGCGGCCGATGTCTTTGAGATGGGCATGCTCGGGCCCGACGCCGGGATAGTCGAGGCCGGCCGACACTGAATGGGTTTCGGTGACCTGTCCGGCCTCGTCCTGCAGCAGGTAGGTTCGGTTGCCGTGCAGCACTCCGGGCGATCCGCGCTGCAGGGAGGCCGAGTGCTTGCCCGAATCCAGTCCATGACCGGCGGCTTCGACACCGATGAGCCTTGTGCCCGCGTGCCCGATG
>CAYYYC010000327.1:0-1652 GCA_964475695.1 uncultured Rubrivivax sp. | reverse complement strand
CGAGTCCCCCCCCGCGCACCACGAACCCGGGCCGGCGACCCTCGCCGGCTGATCCGCTAGACAGAGAGCTTTGAAAATGACGGTCACCGTTGAAACCCTCGAGAATCTTGAGCGCCGCATCACCCTCGTGTTGCCGGCCGACTCCATCAACAGCGAGGTGCAGTCGCGCCTGAAGAAGCTGGCCCGCAGCGTCAAGGCCGATGGCTTTCGCCCCGGCAAGGTGCCGATGAGCGTCGTGGCGCAGAGATACGGGTACTCGGTCCAGTACGAGGTCGTCAGCGACAAGGTCGGCGAAGCCTTTGCCAAGGCGGCCAACGAGGCTGCGCTGCGGGTTGCCGGCGCCCCGCGCATCAGCCAGCGGGATGAGGCGCCCGAGGGGTCTCTGGCGTTTGATGCCACTTTCGAGGTTTACCCGGAGGTCCACGTCGGTGACCTGGCCACAGCGCAGGTCGAGAAGGTCACTTCTGAGGTGACCGAGGAAGCCATCGACAAGACACTTGAGATTCTCAGGAAGCAGCGCAGAACCTTTTCTCAGCGTGCCGCTGCGGAGGGCGCGGCGCAGGACGACCGGGTGACGATCGACTTCGAGGGCAAGATCGACGGCGAGCCGTTCGAGGGGGGCAAGGCCCAGGGATTCCAATTCGTGATCGGCGAGGGGCAGATGCTCGAGCAGTTCGACAAGGCTGTCCGAGGGATGAAGGTGGGTGAAAGCAAGACTTTCCCGCTGCAGTTTCCGGCCGACTACCAGGGCAAGGAGGTGGCCGGCAAGGAAGCCGACTTCCTGGTGACGATGGGCAAGATTGAGCAACAGCACTTGCCGGAAATCGACGATGCCTTGGCCAAGTCTTTGGGAATCGCCGATGGCACTGTGGCTGGGTTGAGGGCCGATGTGCGCAAGAACCTGGCGCGGGAGGTCAAGTTCCGGGTCCAAAACCGCAACAAGGCGGCCGTCATGGACGCGCTGGTGAACGCCAGCACGTTGGAGTTGCCCAAAGCCTTGGTCCAGGCCGAAATCGACCGGATGGTGGAATCTGCACGGGCCGACCTCAAGCAGCGCGGATTCAAGGATGCCGAAAAGATGCCGATTCCCTCTGATGTGTTCGCCGAGCAGGCCCAGCGGCGGGTTCGGCTCGGGTTGGTCGTGGGCGAGTTGGTGCGGGCCAACCAGCTTCAGGCCAAGCCTGAGCAGCTTCAAGCCCACATCGAGGAAGTGTCACAGAGCTATGAGAAGCCGGCAGAGGTCATGCGGTGGTATCTCGGCGACCGTCAGCGCATGGCTGAGGTCGAGGCGATCGTGGTCGAGAACAACGTTGCCGAGTTTGTGCTGGCCCGGGCGAAGGTTGCCGAGAAGGCGCTGCCCTTTGACGAGTTGATGGGCCAGGCTTGAGTGGTGGCAGGCCGGGCATGGGCCGCCGCGATGAGTTCCTGTTATCGTTGTCCACCACTTTCGGATCGGCTGGGGCATGAGCGTGACTGAAACACAAAACCTGGGCATGGTTCCCATCGTCATCGAGACCTCGGGTCGCGGCGAGCGCGCCTATGACATCTACAGCCGGCTTCTGCGCGAGAGAGTCGTCTTTCTGGTCGGGCCTGTGAACGACGCCACGGCCAACCTGGTGGTGGCGCAGTTGCTGTTTCTGGAGAGCGAGAAC
>CAYYYC010000326.1:0-1654 GCA_964475695.1 uncultured Rubrivivax sp. | reverse complement strand
GGAAACCTTCCCCAGCGGCCCGGCCCCCATCAAGAGAGCCACTTACTCGACTCGACAGCCGTCGCCCTGAGGGCGGGGCTTTGAGCCGCTCGACCGGCCGCTGCCGAGCACGCTCGACATCGGACGCTTTCATGGCGCCGGCACCAGGCCGACGCGGCAAGATCAGGCCTTCTTCGGCCGCTTGGCGCCGTACTTCGAGCGCGACTGCTTGCGATCCTTGACGCCCTGCAGATCCAGGGAGCCGCGCACGATGTGGTAGCGGACACCCGGCAGATCCTTCACGCGGCCACCCCGGACCAGCACGACGCTGTGTTCCTGCAGGTTGTGGCCTTCGCCGCCGATGTAGGAGATGACCTCAAATCCATTGGTCAAACGCACCTTGGCAACCTTGCGCAACGCGGAGTTGGGCTTCTTGGGCGTGGTGGTGTAGACGCGGGTGCAGACTCCGCGCCGCTGCGGGCAGTTCTGCATCGCAGGCGACTTGCTCTTGATGGGCTCGACCTCTCGGCCGTGGCGCACCAATTGGTTGATGGTGGGCATGCAACTCGTTCCCGTCGTGAATTGATGATTGGTACAGGGCGGATCGCCCCGACCCGCCGACCCGGCCTGCGGGCGCGAGCGGACTTGCAAGGCTCCAAAGCCAGACGTGCTCGGGCTGTGCTGCGGCGCGGCTCCGAACCTCGCCTGCCAAGCAGCCCGCCTGGCCTCTTCTCCGAAAAGCCCGCCAGTATAGTGCCAGTTGGTGAAAGCAGCAACACAGGTTCAGGCAGAGCCGTCCGGCAGGTCCAGCCGGCCCTCGGTCGTTCTGGACACAAACGCAGTGCTGGACCTGTGGGCCTTCCAGGATCCAGGCGCGCAGCGGCTCAGGCAGGCGCTGGAGGCGGGCCTGCTCGACTGGTGCGCAGACCTCGGCATGCGGTCCGAGCTGCAGGCTGTGCTGTGGCGCGGCCTTGCCTGCCGGGTTGCTCCATCCATTGAGGCGGTCCTCGCGCAGTGGGATCGACATGCGCGTCCCGTGGATCGATGCGCGAGCCCTTCGGCTGCAGGCCTGCGCTGCCGCGACCCGGACGACCAGCCCTTCCTGGACCTCGCCCTTCAGGAATCAGCGCAGTGGCTGCTCACTTCGGATCGCGATCTTCTGGCCTTGAGAACCCGAGCCCGACGCCACGGCCTGGAGATCTGCCGACCCCGGGAGTGGCCGGGCACCTGAGCGTCCGTGCGGAGAAGCGGCCGTGCCCCAAACGGCCAGAAAAAAGGGCCACCGCGCCGGAAGGCGCCGGTGGCCCCGTGGGGGAACCCCCCGGGTCAGGCTCGCTAGGTGCCGTCGGCGCCGGACTGCCCCTGGGAATCGGCAGCGGCCAGTTGGGCCGCGGCCAATTCCTCAGCCTCCTGCAACGCGATGGCGCGACGCTCGGTTTCGTCCATTTCTTCCTTGGCCTTTCGGGCCGCATGGAAGGCCATGCCCGTGCCTGCGGGGATGAGACGACCGACGATCACGTTTTCCTTCAGCCCGCGAAGCTCATCTCGCTTGCCCATGATGGCCGCTTCCGTCAGCACCCGGGTGGTTTCCTGGAAGGAAGCCGCCGAGATGAAGGAGTCCGTGGACAGCGAGGCCTTGGTGATGCCCAACAGCAGATCCTGGTGAGTTGCCGTG
>CAYYYC010000325.1:0-1659 GCA_964475695.1 uncultured Rubrivivax sp. | reverse complement strand
AGAGCGGCGGCGAGTGGATCGGCTCCATCGACCTGGAAAACATCGCGATGGCCCATCCCGCAGTGGCCATGGCCGCGTGCATTGCGGCTCGCCACCCCAAGTGGGATGAGCGTCCCTTGCTCGTGGTCGTCAGGAAGCCCGGCGCGGAAGTGAGCCGCGAAGAGCTCATCGCGTTCTACGAGGGCAAGATTGCCAAGTGGTGGACACCCGACGATGTGGCCTTCGTCGATTCCATTCCCCTCGGAGCCACGGGAAAGATGCAGAAAAACAAGCTGCGCGAGCAGTTCAAGGACTACCGGCTGCCCACGGCCTGAGGATCCTGCTGCAGTTGATCGCGCAGTTGGGCGGTCTGCTCGCTCCAGTAGGCCGCCGTGCCGAAATGGGGGAACGCTCGCGGAAACGCGGGGTCTTCCCACCGGCGCGCAATCCAGGCGCTGTGCTGGACCATCCGCAGGGTTCTCAGCGGCTCGATCAGATGGAGCTGGGTGTCATCGAAGTCCCGAATGGATTCATACCCTTCGAGCAGCAGCCGCAGCGTCCACATGCGGCCATCGCGGTCGCCAGGCAGCAGCATCCACAAGTCCTGAATGCTCGGGCCATTGCAGGCGTCATCCAGGTCCACCACATGAGGGCCGTCTTCCCGCCAGAGGATATTGCCTGGATGAGCATCGCCATGCAGGCGCAGCAGTGCCATGCCATCGAGCGCGTCGAAGGCGGTTTGGGCCTGCTCCAGTGCCCGGCTGCAGGCGTCTTCCCAGGCTGCGCGTTCCGTCTGCGGCAGTCGCCCGGAGTCGAGCAGCCAACGCTGGTTGGCCCATCCCCAGGTGGCCACATCCAAGGTCTGGCGATGGCGGAACTGTCGGCGCGCACCCACTTCGTGGAAACGGGCGACAAAGCGGCCGATCCAGCGCAGGGTTTGCGGATCGTCAATCTCAGGCGCCCGACCCGCATGTCGCGGGGAAACACTGAAGCGCCAGAGGGCGCCCCCTCTCGACCATGCGGCCAAAGTGGCGTGGGTGCCTCGCACCTCGACATCGGCACTCGCTGAGGCCTGCAGGCTCAGGGGCGCCACCACGGGGACCTCCGCGTCCAGCAGTTCTCTGGCCAGGCCGTGCTCCTCGAGGATTTGCTCGTCGCTCCAGCGCCCGGGGCGGTAGAACTTGGCCACCACCGCCTCACCCGACTCCAGGACGGCCTGGTAGACGCGGTTTTCATAGGAATTCAGCTGCAGCAACCTGCCATCGCCCCTGAGGCCGACCGAGTCCAAGGCCTCGAGCACCTCCTGCGGTTGCAAGGCGGCGTAGCCGCTGGGAGGCGCTTCGCCGGATGAGGCTTCGGGCCCCTGCATTTCATTCATGGCGCATCCTACGCTTGCCGTGGGCTGGTTGCGCTATACTGGCAGGCTTTCCCGATGGCAGCGGGGGAGAAGACATCAGTCGGGTGCGTCCCGCCCCCGGTTCCTTGGCGATGCCGGGGAGGCCGGTCCCAAAGAAGGCAGTGGGGTGGCGGGGTGGCGCCGTTGAGAGGCCGCACGGAAGAATCGGCACCGAAACGGGCAGCATTGCTGCAGGACCCGCAACACGAAGATCCGCTGCCGCATTTACGAAAGACTCTCATGAAGACCTTCAGCGCCAAGCCGGCCGAAGTGAAGCACGAGTG
>CAYYYC010000324.1:0-1666 GCA_964475695.1 uncultured Rubrivivax sp. | reverse complement strand
GAGGTACTGCTCGTGAAGGTTCTCCAACACGGGGGGAATGCCGCCGGAGAGGTCGTTGTTGAGCAGGATCGTGCACGGGTCGAAATCCTTGAGTCCGAGCCGGTGGCGGCTGCGAACCAGGGGCTCCAGACGCAGGGCGCTGCCATCGGGAAGCGGCAAGTCCGTGGGACGGTCGATCGATTCATCCAGGGTGCCCAGCCGCACATGGAGGCCCGCCTGGGTGAAGATCTGAACCAACCGCTGCACATTGGTCAGATAGAACGTGGTGCGGGTGTGCCTCTCGGGGATGAGCAGAAGATTCTTCGCCTCCGGACAGATCTTCTCGATGGCGGCCATCGCCGCCTGCACGGCCAGCGGGAGCATGTCCTCGGTCAGGTTGTTCCAGCCGCCCGGGTAGAGGTTGGTGTCCACCGGGGCAAGCTTGAAGCCGGCGTTGCGGATGTCCACCGAGGTGTAGAAGGGGGGGGTGTGCTCCATCCATTCGAGCCGGAACCACCGCTCGATGGCCGGCATCGACTCCAGGATTCGCTGCTCGAGCTCGTTGATCGGCCCGGTCAGGGCGGTGATGAGGTGAGGGACCATGGAATTCCTGGGGCTGCCCGGGCGCGGGTCGGCCGGATTTGGAGATTCTAGGCAGTTGGGGTTTGGCGTCCGCTTTGCAAGCGCTCCCCGGCCCCGACCTTGACGCGGCGCGCGCGGACAGCCGGCTCAAACTTTGGCCGCTGGTGCCGACTCCTGATGCAGGCGTGGCAGAAAGCGGCGCCGGTTGCGGAGCGGCGGATGCACAACCTTTTGTCGGCAGCCCTCAGGGCGGTGGAGGCTCTGGAAGAGTCGATCGAGTACACCCAGGTGCCGGCGTGGTCGCCCTCGGTGGAGCGGCGGCGCGAGGCCCTGGCGGCCCTCAGGGAAGCGTTGCGCCTGGGCCTGGAGCCGTCGGGCTGGAAGCTTGTGCCCCTGTCGCCCACGCCCGCCATGATCGGGGCCCATGATGAAGTCCTGCGGACGCTCGACTGCGCCTGGAGCCAACCCCCCACACTGACATCCTCGGCCTGGCGGGCGATGCTGCTGTCGGCGCCGAGGTTGGAGGGGTTGGTGGGCGTTGCAAGTGCCCGTGTGGGGGCGAGCGAGCGGGTGCGCCCGGCCGGCGCCGACAAGCCCAGACCGGTCCGCCGCCTGAGCATCCACCCCTGAGTCTGGTTCTCCGTGCGGCTCCCGCAGGAGGCCGAAAAAAAGGCCGCCTGTCGCCAGGCGGCCTCAACTCGCTTACCGAGGAGAACAAATCGTCTGCGATCCCGGCCCGGCCGGGATCGCCCCGCCGTCAGCGGTTGTAGGCGGTTTCGCCGTGCGAAGAGGTGTCCAGGCCTTCGCGCTCCTCTTCTTCGGTCACGCGCAGGCCAATGACCATGTCCACGATCTTGAACATGACCAGCGCCACGACGCCGGACCAGACGACGGTCGCCAGCACCCCCTGGGTCTGGATCCAGACCTGCGCACCGATGCCACCCCACTCGCCGCACTTGTCGGTCACGTAGTTGCAGATGCCGGTGCCACCCAGGCTGGGGGAAGCGAAGACGCCGGTCAGGATGGCGCCGAGGATGCCGCCCACGCCGTGCACGCCGAACACGTCCAGGCTGTCATCGGCGCCCAGCATCCTCTTGAGTCCGTT
>CAYYYC010000323.1:0-1668 GCA_964475695.1 uncultured Rubrivivax sp. | reverse complement strand
TGAGCGGCAGCTCGGGCAGCTCGGTGTCCAAGGCCAGGTTGAACTTCCACACCGAGGGCTGCTTGAGACTCGGGTCCAGGAAGTCGACATTGGCTGCCGGGATGGTTCCGGTCAGCGTGGGTTGGGCGTCGGGATTGGCACTGAAGCGGGCATTGGCCGTCGCGCAGGCCGCAAAGGTGGTGCACTGGTAGGTGACCGCAGCCTTGCCCGTGTTGGAGTAGGGATTGGACAGCCAGACGTTGGCCGCTGCGCCCTGGAACAGCCCAAAGCCCCCGCGCAGTTGGCGGCGCGTGTCGGGAGTGCCCAAATTCCAGTTGAAGCCCACCCTGGGTTGCACCAGCGTGGCGCCGTCCAGGGTGTGCGAGTTGTCCAGGCCGAAGCCTCCGCTGGCGCGGGTGTTGGTGGCCGGGTTGCCGGCCACCGGGGCGGCGGCGGCCGCCGCGTTGTACAGCGGGGATTCCGGCATGGCCATGCGGTCCACCCGCAGGCCAGCCACCAGGCTCAGGTCCTTGCTGGGCTTGAAGGTGTCCTGCAGGAACAGGCCGGTGTTGGCGTAGCTCCAGATGGCCACGGCATCGTTGAGCACGCGCCCGGGCTGGGCCACCTGAACGAAGTACTGTGAGGGCCTGCCGAGCCGGAAGTTCTCCAATGCGGCGGCGGCCACCTGGTCGGCCGTCGCGCTGCTGCAGGTGATGCTGCCGAAGCTGTAGGTCAGGGTGGTGCTGCTGTTCTCGCACTGGAACACATAGCGGCCGTTGGTGTCCTGCAGGAAGGCGTTGTAGATGTCGTTGTCCGCGCGGTCGAGGCCGAACTTGAGCTCATGTCCGCCCAGGCGGTAGGTGGCCCCGAGGTAGGTGTCCAGGGTCTGGGTGCGCAGCACGTTGAAGTGCCGGCTGCGCTCCGTGCCCATCAGCAGGCTGCGGGTGTTGGCGCTGGTCCCGGCGGGCGCGTCCGTGGGCAGGGCGCCGCCGAAGTTCAGGGAGATCTGCGGCAGGCGCACGCCATTGACCGGGACCGGCACGCTGTCGTAGTCGCGCCGCGAGACCTTGAATTCGGTGCTCAGGTTGTCGCTCCAGTCGGAGAAGACCTGTCCGACGACGCTCTTGAGTGACTTCTCCTGGTTGTACCAGTAGGAGCTCAAGGACAAGCCGGTGCTGCTGAAACCGACGAGGAAGGGCTCGGTCTGCTCGGTGCGGGTGAAGCGCAGATTGGCCCGATGCTGGTCGCTGATGTTCCAGTCGAGCTTGAGCAGGCTGTCCTTGACATTGACCGCCACGCCTTCGGGCACGCTGGAGGTGCCCACATCCACCTGGTAGGTGTTCTTCGCGATGGCGATCGCCTGATCGATCGTCGACTGGCGGATGCCCACGATCGTTCCTGAGCCGCCGATCGGCGCGAAGTCCGGGCGAGTGCGCGAGCTGGTGAAGGCTTCGTGATTGACGAAGAAGAACAGGCGATCCTTGACGATGGGCCCGCCCAGGGTGAAGCCCTTGGTGTTCTCCTTGAACTTGGGCGCATCGAAATAGGTGTTGGCTGCGGCGTTGTAGCGCTGGCCCACCAGGCGGTCGTCACGGGTGACGTAGTAGACGCTGCCACTGACTTGGTTGGAGCCGCTCTTGGTGACGGCGTTGATGTTGGCGCCGGTGTAGCCCTTTTGGGTGACGTCGT
>CAYYYC010000322.1:0-1668 GCA_964475695.1 uncultured Rubrivivax sp. | reverse complement strand
ACTTGACGAATGCAATGCCGGATACCAATTACGTTACCGTAGGTTCGGTGCTAAATTCCACAACTCCAGCGGTAAACGCCATAGCTTGGCTTGTTGGATCAGACGATTCTGGCGCAACAGCTGGCTCCTACACTACAACGTCATTCCAAATAGGTACTTTTCAATCCGTGGCTACTGCTTGGGATCCCCAATATGTACAGGCTGCAATATTCCGCTAACAAGGATTAAAAAATGGACAAGCGCATAATTTACCGATGGCGGTGTTGCTATCATCAT
Source organism: uncultured Rubrivivax sp. (assembly GCA_964475695.1). Lineage (GTDB taxonomy): Bacteria > Pseudomonadota > Gammaproteobacteria > Burkholderiales > Burkholderiaceae_C > RFTU01. Next base: position 1,392 of record CAYYYC010000322.1, on the reverse strand, counting down.
CCCGACTGAATCGCTTGATCTGGCGATGAAAGACATCCCGTCCGGCAAGCCGTACCTGATCGTTGACGCTGCTGACATTCCAACAGACCGCGAGTTCCGCAACGCATGGACGGCTGACTTTACTGATGCAAAGGTGAAAGAATGATAGTCATCGACATTGACAAGGCCAAAGCCATCACAAAGAGTAGGCTTCGTGCTGAACGTGCCCCGCTGCTTGCAGCGCTTGATGTGGCATTTCAACGTGCGCTGGAGTCTGGTAGCGATACGGCTGCGATTGTTGCTGAGAAACAGCGGCTGCGTGACATCACGAATTTTGTGGATGCTTGCACGTCAACAGATGAATTGAAGGCGCTGTCTTGCGCTGCGCCAGCACCCGCGTCTGTGGTTGAGTCTATACCTGCACCTGAAGGAGAAGCATAATGTCTGTGATTATAAATGGTAGCGCAGGGGTTACCACGAACACGGGTGCTGTGTATGACAGCTTGCAGAGAGCCACAGCGGTCGCCTCAACATCGGGTACGTCGATTGACTTCACATCGATCCCAAGCTGGGTAAAGCGGATTACGGTGATGTTTCAAGGTGTGTCTACTAGCGGCACATCAAACATACAAATTCAGCTTGGTACTTCATCAGGTTTTACAACAACAGGGTATTTAGGTTCTACGGCTTATGCTGGCGCTTCTACAGCTGGCGCGCGTAGTACAACCGGTTTGTTAGTGTGCCAAAACGATGCGGCTACAGTGTCTCACGGTATAGCGATAATTTCTTCGCTTAGCGGTAATAATTGGGTGCATCAAGCAGTTATTGGCCGATCTACCAGTGATTTTGCAAACCTATCTGGTGGTAGCATAGCTCTCGCAGGCACACTAGACCGCGTCCGTATCACCACAGTCAACGGCACAGACACTTTCGACGCTGGTTCGATCAATATCATTTATGAGTGACGCATGGATTCGCAAGTTCTTTTCAATATCGCGGTGGCAATCGCCGGTTTTTTCGGCGGCTGGGTGTTGAACAACATCCACCGATCGATCGACCGGTTAGACACCGACGTGCGGGCGCTACCGCACACCTACGTAACCCGTGAGGATTACAAGGAAGACATGCGCGACGTCAAAGAGATGCTGTCTAAAATTTTTGAGAAGCTTGACCACAAGCAGGACAAATAACCTCTGGGAGGCGTTATGAAAAGCTACTTTCTTGCCCGTGCTAAAGAGCCATCCACTTGGCGTGGCGCCATGCTGTTCCTAACCGCTATCGGCGTGCCGATTGCGCCTCAACTGGCCGAATCCATCATTGCCACCGGCCTGGCAATCGCCGGTCTGATCGGCGTCGTTACACCCGACAAGAAGTGAAAGAGAACTTCGACGCAGCGTTAAAAGCCGTCCTGAA
>CAYYYC010000321.1:0-1678 GCA_964475695.1 uncultured Rubrivivax sp. | reverse complement strand
AAGTGATAGTGCCAGTTGTCCTCGGACATGTTGCCCAGCGAAGCGCCGATCCCACCCTGGGCAGCCACAGTGTGGGAGCGCGTGGGAAATACCTTCGAGAGCACCGCCACATGGAGTCCGGCCCGGGCCAGCTGCAGCGACGCCCGCATGCCGGAGCCACCCGCTCCCACAATCACCACATCGAACTTGCGCTTGGGCAAGGAACGGCCTGCGTCTACTGCCATGATCAAAGCCTCCAGAGAACCTGAACCGCCCAGCCGGCACAACCGATGAGCCAGACGATGGTCAAGACCTGCAGCAGCAGGCGCACCCCCACGGGCTTGACATAGTCCATCCAGATGTCACGCACCCCGACCCAGGCATGCCATGCCAGCGCGATGATGACCACGAAGGTGAGGACCTTCATCCACTGAGGGGCGAAGATGCCGGCCCAGCCGTCATAGCCCAAGGGGCCGGGCGTGAGAAGCACCTGAGCCAGCAGGATGAGCGTGAACAGCGCCATGAGAGCCGCCGTCACCCGCTGGCTGAGCCAATCGCGCATTCCATAGTGGGCGCCCACGACGATGCGCCTGGAGCCGTAGTTCTTTTGCATGATGATCCTGTGCTGCGCAGCAGCCCGATGGTTCAGAGGAGTCCGAAGAGCTTGCCGGCCAGCGCCAGGGTGAGCAACAGGCTCACGGCCAGGGTCACGATGGCCGAGGAATGCCCCAGCTCCTTCGTCACGCTGTGGGTCATGTCCATCCAGAGATGGCGCACCCCGGCGATGAAATGGTGCAGGTAGGCCCAGATGAGCGCCAGAGCCACCAGATTGACCACCCAAGCCGGCACAACGCCAATGCCGGCGCTGAAGGCTGCGGTGAACCGCTCGTAGCTGATCTCGGAGGTCAGGCTCACGTCCATCAGCCAGACGATGAACGGCAGCAGAAGGAACATCAGCGCCCCGCTGACGCGGTGCAGGATGGAGACCATCCCCGCCGGTGGCAGCCTGTATCTCAGGATCTGCGTGATGTGGATGTTGCGGAAGGTGGGACGGGGTTTGAGCGCCTCAGCCATCGGTGGACTCCTGTACTTCAGTGGCCTGCCGGCACAAGGCGGTCCGGCGCGGCCATCACGGGGAGCATTCTATGGCGCAGAAGCATCCCCGCAGCCCGCCTGCAGCCTCGACTGCGTCGCATCCGGTCAGCTCAGTTCGTTGCGGTAATGGTGCGCCTCGGTGCGGTAGAGACCGCGGCGCAACTCCACCGGTCGGTTTTCGTAGGAATAGGAAAGCCGCTCCACGCTGAGCAGCGGCGTGCCCGAGGGAACGCCCAGCCATTGCGCCGACGCGCCTTGCGCCACCACAGCCCGCAGCTTTTCACTGGCCCGAATCATGTGCACCCCGAACTCGGTTTCGAAAAGCGCATACATCGGGCCGCGATACTGAGACAGTCGCTGCGCCGTCAGCCCCTTGAACAGGGCACCGGGCAGCCAGATCTCATCGAGCACCACCGGCTGGCCCTCGGCCGAAAGCGTTCGGCGAATCAGGACCGCCGAATCGCCTCGGGGCAACGCCAGTGCGCGGGCGACGTCGACCGGCGGACGAACCCTTCGGCAGTCCAACACCCGGCGGCTCATCTGGCCATGGTCTTCCCCGCCGGCGGCGGCATCGGCCACCAGGCGCAAGAAACGGTATTGGGTG
>CAYYYC010000320.1:1535-1742 GCA_964475695.1 uncultured Rubrivivax sp. | reverse complement strand
GCTTGAGGGCGATGAACTGGTGCTGAAGAACTACTGGCACATCGGCTTTGCTGCCGACACGCCCAACGGCCTGGTGGTGCCTGTGGTCAGGAATGCCGATCAGAAGGGCATCCTGCAGATCAGCCAGGAAATGGGCGAACTGGCCAAGAAGGCGCGCGACGGCAAGCTCAGCCCGGCCGACATGAGCGGCGCCACCTTCACGATCTC
>CAYYYC010000320.1:0-1491 GCA_964475695.1 uncultured Rubrivivax sp. | reverse complement strand
ATTGCTGGAAGTGCTCAACCAATGGCTGGCCAGCGATGGTGCGGCTGCCGCCCGATTCAACGCCCATCTGGGCCAGTTGCTGGCGGACTTCCGCCGCATCGTTCTCTAGGGGCACACGGATGGCACTCATCGATATCGAGGTTCCCGACATCGGGGATTTCAGTGCAGTGGCGGTGATCGAACTGCTGGTCAAGCCTGGCGACGCAGTCAAGGCCGAGCAGAGCTTGGTCACGGTGGAGTCCGACAAGGCTTCGATGGAGATTCCCTGCAGCCACGCCGGCATCGTCAGGGAGCTCAAGGTCAAGCTTGGCGACAAGGTCAGTCAGGGCAGCGTTCTGTTGAGCCTGGAGGTTCAGGCCGAGCCTGCCGTGGCTCCCGCGGCCGGTGCGGCAACAGGCGCTGGCGCCGGCGGTGACCGCCCGCAGCGGCCGGTGCAGGCTCCTGCGGCCCTGGCCGACGATGGGTCGCCCTTCGACCTGGACTGCGATGTCCTGGTCCTCGGTGGTGGCCCTGGCGGCTACAGCGCTGCCTTCCGCGCGGCCGACCTGGGGCTCAGGGTGGTCCTGGTGGAGCGCTATCCCACCCTGGGAGGTGTCTGTCTGAATGTGGGCTGCATTCCCTCCAAGGCCCTGCTGCATGTGGCGGCCGTGATGGATGAGGTCAGGCACATGGCAGATCTCGGGGTGGATTTCGGCGCGCCCCGGCTGGACATCGACAAGCTCCGCGGCCACAAGGACAAGGTGATCGGCAAGCTCACGGGCGGCCTGGCCGCCATGGCCAAGATGCGCAAGGTCACGGTCCTGCGGGGCAATGGGGCTTTTTCGGCGAGTCACCGCATCGTGGTGGAGGAGACGAGTGGGCCCGGACAGGAAAGGACCGGAACCCGCAGGGTCATCGCCTTCAAGCGCTGCATCATTGCTGCGGGCTCCCAGGCGGTGCGCCTGCCGTTTCTGCCGGAAGATCCTCGGATTGTCGACAGCACCGGCGCGCTGGGTCTGCGGTCCATCCCCGAGCGCATGCTGATCGTGGGTGGGGGCATCATCGGGCTGGAGATGGGCACGGTCTACAGCACATTGGGGGCTCGGCTGGATGTGGTCGAAATGCTCGATGGCCTGATGCAAGGCGCCGACCGTGACCTGGTCAAGGTGTGGCAGAAGATGAATGCCCACCGCTTCGACAATGTCATGCTCAAGACCCGCACAGTGGGCGCCCGGTCAACGCCCGAGGGCATCGTGGTGGACTTTGAAGGGGCGGACGGCAGCAGGAGTCAGGGCGTCTACGACCTGGTGTTGCAGGCCGTGGGCCGAGTGGCCAATGGCGGCAGGATCGGAGCCGACAGGGCAGGCGTGAAGGTCGGCGAGCGTGGCTGCATCGAGGTGGACATCCAGATGCGCACCAATGTGGCGCATGTCTTTGCCATCGGCGACATCGTGGGGCAACCCATGCTTGCGCACAAGGCGGTGCATGAGGCCCATGTGGCTGCCGAGGTGA
>CAYYYC010000319.1:0-1757 GCA_964475695.1 uncultured Rubrivivax sp. | reverse complement strand
CCGAATCGACAAGGTGTTCATCGGCTCTTGCACCAACAGCCGCATCGAGGACATGCGCGAGGCGGCGGCCATGGTGCGCCGCATGGGCGGCCGCGTTGCGCCACAGGTCAAGCTGGCGCTGGTGGTGCCTGGCTCAGGCCTGGTCAAGGCGCAGGCCGAAGCGGAAGGACTTCATGAAATCTTCAAGGCCGCGGGGTTCGAGTGGCGACAGCCGGGTTGCTCCATGTGCCTGGCGATGAACGCCGACCGGCTGGAAGCGGGCGAGCGCTGTGCCTCCACCAGCAACCGGAACTTCGAGGGTCGCCAAGGGGCAGGAGGCCGCACCCACCTGGTCAGTCCGGCCATGGCGGCCGCAGCCGCCTTGGCCGGCCACTTCGTTGACATCCGCCGCATCGCCTGAGAGAGCGCAGCATGAAACCCTTCACCATCCACCGGGGTGTGGCCGCACCGCTGAATCGCGACAATGTCGACACTGACGCGATCATTCCGAAACAGTTCCTCAAGTCGATCAAGCGTTCGGGTTTCGGCCCCAACCTCTTCGACGACTGGCGCTATCTGGATCCGGGCGAGCCGGGCCAGGATCCGGCGTCCCGCAGGCCCAACCCCGATTTCGTGCTCAACCAGCCGCGTTACGCCGGCGCATCGATCCTGGTGGCCGGCCGCAACTTCGGGTGCGGTTCCTCGCGCGAGCATGCGCCTTGGGCCCTTGAGCAGTACGGCTTTCGGGCCCTGATCGCGCAGAGCTTTTCCGACATCTTCTTCAACAACTGTTTCAAGAACGGGCTGCTGCCCATCGTCTTGCCGGCTATGTCCTCACGGTGGACCTGCCCAGGCAGGTGGTGGTCAAGCCCGATGGCGCTGAACTGCCCTTCGATGTTCAGCCGTTTCGCAAGCAGTGCCTGGTCCATGGCTGGGATGACATCGGCTTGACGCTCAGGCATGCGGACAAGATCCGGGCGTTTGAGGCCGAGCGCCTGGCGCGCATGCCATGGCTGGCGCACCGGATGCTCTGACCGAGGAATCGATGATGAAAATCGCGGTGTTGCCGGGCGATGGGATCGGCCCGGAGATCATGGCCGAGGCGGTCAAGGTGCTTCGGGCCCTGGCCCCTCCCCTGGAATTGGAGTGGGCCGATGTGGGCGGGCGGGCCTATGAAGTCAGCGGCCACCCCTTGCCCCAGGCCACGCTGAGCCTGGCCCAAGCCGCCGATGCGGTGCTCTTCGGAGCCGTGGGCGACTGGAAATACGACAGGCTCGACCGGCCCTTGCGGCCTGAACAGGCGATCCTCGGGCTGCGAAAGCATCTGGGCCTGTTTGCCAATTTCCGTCCGGCGATCTGCTACGAGCAGCTGACCCACGCCTCCAGCCTCAAGCCCGAGTTGGTGTCGGGGCTCGACATCCTGATCATCCGGGAACTGACGGGTGACATCTACTTCGGCCAGCCCCGTGGGCGGCGCACAGCGGCCGACGGCCACTTTCCCGGCAGCGAAGAGGCCTTCGACACGATGCGCTACAGCCGCCCGGAAATCGAGCGCATCGCGCATGTGGCGTTCCAGGCCGCGCGCAAGCGCCGGGGTCGGCTGACGAGCGTGGACAAGTCCAATGTGCTGGAGACTTTCCAGCTTTGGAAGGATGTGGTGTCGCAGGTGCACCAGCAATACGCCGATGTGACGCTGGACCATATGTACGTCGACAACGCGGCCATGCAGCTGGTCAAGACACCCAAGTCCTTCGATGTGATCGTCACCGGCAACATGT
>CAYYYC010000318.1:0-1759 GCA_964475695.1 uncultured Rubrivivax sp. | reverse complement strand
CCAAATAATTCCACACTTCCTGCCGTATATGTAGTGGGAAGGCAAAGCGTTCCTAGTGCATGGAAGGCAAAAGGGCTTGAAGTGACGATTGAAGAATTTCCGTCAACAAGTCCAAGGGCAATGGTAGGAAAAGTGCAAAACAATAAGCAGTGGACGGTAGTCCTCGTCGACTACACACCTAATTCTTCTGCATTGTCGCAAGCGGCGGAACGAATGGCAAGACGTTTCCCTGATGCCCAATTTTCGTTTCGCCCAGAAAGCGATGTTGTGTATGGACAATATCGCATTAGAATTCCTGATACAGAACTTTTAAACTTATATCCTCGTTCATGAAATTAGTTAAAAGTAAGTGCGAAAAGGTTTGGCTTTTTGACGCAAGCAAGGATGACTTATTCGTCAAGGCGGGCTTAGCTTGCTTTCTTTCTAACTGCCCATCTTCCATTGTGCTTAATTTTGGCAAAGAAGAAATAGAAGTGAGTTTGCCGTTTAAGGCAATCGGCAATGGAGTGCCGATGAGAATTCTCAATGCTAGACTTCCGTTGCAATAGAGACTATTATGAGCAAGTATTCCAACATTTTTCTGCTGAGCAACGCGGAGTATGTAGAAATTGGAGACTGCCTAAGGCTGCGCAAGTATGGAAGCTGGCTAGCCGAAGAAGCTTGGACGCGAGAAGAGCAAGGGCAGAAACGAGCACAATTCACTCTGCGTGCTATAGCCCTAGCCAAAAAGATTGCACAAGAAAAAAGCATTGACGAGGAGGATGCTTTTGCATTGCTGCAAAATGGTGGAGATGGACAAAGCATTTTGCAAGAATATTCTGAAGAATCAATTGCATTAATGGCATCGCTTCCTTCTCCTCGTGAGCAATTTGGTGAATTGATTACTATCTTCTTCAAGAATCGCGGAGAGGTGCTGCAGGGCAAGAAATGGACCTCCACTGACGATTGGTCCATGGAAGATACCAAAATGCTTCCCAAGGAGCTTCTTGATCAAGCGGAAGCTTTTATGGCGGCTGAAGATAAAGGAATTGAAGATACTATTGATGAGGGAGAAGAAGAAGCAAAAAACTAATAGAGCGGCTTGCCGAGCAAGCCGAGCTTGCTATTGACAATGTCACTGATTGGACTGAAGTATTTTGTCAGCTAGCAAGTCTTCAACTCTCCGATCCATTGTTTCAGGCCGCTAATTTTTCGCGCCTTCCAGTGAAATTACTGGCAGACGTGTTAAAACATTATTACGAAACAATGCAGCGTAGGACAAATGCTTCAAGCGTTGCTACGGCCAAGCTTGCTGTGGTTGTTTGTTCTGCATTGGGAGGCAAAGGAAATAGGGTCAAGTTGGATCAATTCTTGCCGTTTGAGATTGAAAACGGCTCCGCGTCAATTAAAGAAAGCACGAAAGAAGCTCTGCAATGGGCGTTAAAGAACGAAAAAATGCCGCCAGCGATTGTAGGGATGATAGGCGCTGAATTACGTTGAAATGTTAGATTGTTGATAGCATCTAGTGCATTGCTAAAATGGCCTATCAGCTTCGCTTTGAAAGTAATGCATTTAGAGCTGATAGCGCAATTGGTCGTCTTCTTGATGGCTTGTCTTCGCTGTCAAAAGGAGCAAGGCGTGCTGTCGGCATGAACGTACAAGAATTTGAAGGAAATGAACTAAGGCAACTAAGGGGGATCAATCAACGTACTTTTGAAAGAGCGATGGACTGGGCCGACAAAGACTTTGACCAGCAGATGACAAGCGAGAAGTGGTTATG
>CAYYYC010000317.1:0-1762 GCA_964475695.1 uncultured Rubrivivax sp. | reverse complement strand
GGGTCTGCCATGGAGTTCTCCTGATTGGGATTTCGCTTGGGTGGGATGACGGGCCGCAGGGGAATCAGCCCCCGCAGCCGCCGAGCGTGACCTTGATCTCCTTGCGCGAGAACAAGACCCTGTTGTCGGCGGTGATGGCCACGGCGTAGACATCGGAGGATTGGCCCATCTTCACGCGCGTGGTGAAACTGGGCTCCACCGCGTCAGTCACATCAAACATGGCGCACAGCATGTTGGGGTTCTTCTCCACCAGAATCATCAACTTCTTGACGCCGGGCAGACTGCTGGAGCACCCCACCGGCACCACCGCGCCGTTTTCGGCAATGTCAGGCCCGGTGATCACCACATCCTTGCTTTCCACAGGGGCAGCGCTGCCCATGGCCTTCATCAGTTCGGCCATCGTCTTGGCTTCGAAGGCCGCCTTGTTCCAGCTGGCCAGAGCGGTCTGGGGCCACAGGCCCACGCCCGCCAGCATGCCTGCCACCGCGGCGCTGCGCTGCAGCATTTCGCGTCGGGATTGCTTCATCGTCTTCTCCTGAAGAGGTTGCGGCCTCGCCTGTCGGCTGGCCTGGGGTTCGGGATGGCTGAACTCTATCGTGCGGGGCTGGCCGGCGGACTTTGGACTACTGACTCTTGGCCCCCTGCACCAACCACTGGGCCAGAGTCTGGGCATCCTGCGTTGAAATGGCTTGGGGCGGCATCGGGATCTGCCCCCACACGCCGGAGCTGCCCCCCTTGATGCGCTGGGCCAGATACTCAACGGCGTCAGCCCGGCCCGCGTGCTTGGCGACCACCTCCCTGAAGGAAGGTCCCACGAGCTTGCGGTCCATGGCGTGACAGGCGGTGCAGGTGTTTCTGGCCAGCATGCCGCCGATGTCAGGGCCGCCTGCCGGGGCGGCGGCCGCCTGAGCCGCGGCACGGGGGGGCACCGCGGGAAGCTGCTTCTGCGGCCCGCCGCCGGTGGGTCGAGTCGTGTCTGCGCCGCGCTGGGCCCCCACCGGCCGGTTCTGCTCGGCCAGGTTGCCGTGGGCGTTGCGCGCATGGTCCGGCAGCATCGAGGCCACCGAGGCCCCTGTGGCGCAGTTGCTCATGCAGGCCACGGCCCGGGTATCCGGCGCAACTGAGGTCGGCTTGAGGCTTCTGCCCGGCCACATGGCGTGATCGGTGGTCATGCCATTTCGGTTGGGCATCCGCTTCTGAACCTCGGCGATGTTGGCATCGCTGAGGGTGAAGTTGTCAGGCACGATGCCACCGAGGTTGAGCATGAAGGCTGTGACTGCATACACCTCATCGGGCTTGAGCGACTTTGGCGCATTCCAGGGCATGGCGCGATTGATGTAGTCCCACAGCGTGGAGACCGTGGGAACCTTCATCAGCGTGGTCCGGCCCGGGAAGGAATCGTCCCTCAGGCGCGCCACGCGGCCGGTCTCGATGTCCTTGGCGGTGGTTCCGCCAACCAAAGGGGAAAAGACCTCGTTGGACTCGCCGAAGACACCGTGGCAGGAAGCACACTTGGACTCCCAGATGTCCTGGCCCTGGGCCACCGACCCGGCGCCCTTGGGAAGGCCCTTGAAGTCCGGCCGCACATCGATGTCCCACGCGGCGATTTCCTTGGGCGTTGCAGGCCGGCCGATGCCCGAGAGCGCCTGAACTTGAACCTGTGCCTGTGCCAAGCCGGCCAGGGCCGCCCAAGCGCAGACCACCCGCGCAACACGCCAGGCCGCACTCAGGTTGGCACGGCGGTCAGGTGAGCTGGACATTC
>CAYYYC010000316.1:0-1771 GCA_964475695.1 uncultured Rubrivivax sp. | reverse complement strand
CGGCCTTCTGGCGGTCCAGCCAGGACTGAGGCATCGGCCGCGCGTATCCGCCCACGCCCTCGGCGGCCTCACGCTCCTCGGCCGTTTCGTAGGGCACATCGATGAACTTCCCTCCCAGGGATTCGATCTGCTCCTTGACCGAGGGTCGCACATCCGAGGCCTCGATCACGGCGCCCAGCCGCTTGGCCGTGGCGATCGCCTGCAGACCCGCCACGCCCACGCCCAGAATCACCACTCGCGCCGCCTTGATCGTGCCCGCGGCCGTCATGAGCATCGGAAACAGTCGTGGGTAGTGGCTGGCCGCCAACATCACTGCCTTGTAGCCGGCGATGTTGGCCTGCGAGCTCAGCACATCCATGCTCTGCGCCCGCGTCGTGCGTGGCGCGGCCTCCAGCGCAAAGGCGGTCAGGCCAGCGGCGGCCAGCGCTTCCAGCCCTGCACGGTGGAAAGGCTCGAGCATCCCCACCACGCAAGCGCCGCGCTGCATCGCGCCGAGCTCACCCGCCGAAGGGCTGCGCACCTTCAGCACCAGGCCGGCTCCCAGCGCACCGGCCGCGTCCGTGATCTGCGCCCCGGCGGCCACATAGGCCTCGTCGGTGCAGCTGGCCGCCACGCCCGCGCCGGACTGCACGCGCACCTCGTGGCCCAGGGCTCTGAGTTTCTTGGCGGTCTCGGGCGTGACGGCCACGCGGGTCTCGCCGGCTGCCGTTTCTTGCGGCACTCCAATGAGCATGGGGCTCTCCTGGGTGGGGGGAAAACCCTCAAGCATAGACAATCTCGACTGCACGAGCATTTTCGACCGGCTGCGCCCGCCTTCACCGGTCGGGTATCGAAGCCGGCCGCGCCAGCCCATGACCATCCTGCCAAGCCCGCCCAGCCCCTCACGCTGGAGCCCCAGCGTCACGGTCGCCGCCATCATCTGGCGCACCCATCCGCAGGGCCATCCCGAATTCCTCCTCGTCGAGGAGCACACCGCCGAAGGCCTGAGACTCAACAATCCCGCGGGCCACCTTGAGGCCGGGGAGTCGCCGCAGCAGGCCGTGGTTCGCGAGGCCTTGGAGGAGACCGCCCGCGCCTTCGCGCCCAGCCACCTCGTGGGGGTCTATCTTTCGCGCTTCCTGCGCCCCGCATCGGGGCAGGACATCACCTACGTCCGCATCGCCTATGCGGGCACTGTCGGTCCGGCCGACCTGGCGCTGCCGCTCGATGAGGGCATCGAAAGAACCCTGTGGATGGGGCTTGAAGAGGTGCGCGCCAGCCAGGCGCGCCATCGCAGCCCGTTGGTGCTCCAGTGCATCGAGGACCTGGCCGCCGGCCGGCGACTGCCGCTGGAGTCGATCACCACCCATCCTTCGGTCTTCGCGCCGCGCGCTCTGGGCTGAGCCTGCCGCCGCGCACAGGCTGTCGGACAATCGGTCGATGGCTTCAGGGCAGTTCAATCCGGCTTCGCACCGCACCGCCCCCAACCGGGTCGTCGTGGGCCTGAGCGGCGGGGTGGACTCCGCCGTCTCGGCCTGGATGCTCAAGCAGCAGGGGCATGAGGTGGTGGGCCTGTTCATGAAGAACTGGGAGGACGACGACGACAGCGAGTTCTGCTCGTCCCGCCAGGATTGGCTTGATGCGGCCGCCGTGGCCGATGTCCTTGGGATCGACATCGAGCATGTGAATTTTGCGGCCGAGTACAAGGACCGCGTGTTTGCCGAGTTCCTGCGCGAATACCAGGCCGGACGCACGCCCAACCCGGATGTGTTGTGCAATGCCGAGATCAAGT
>CAYYYC010000315.1:0-1790 GCA_964475695.1 uncultured Rubrivivax sp. | reverse complement strand
TGCGCCCGACGATCGTCACTCGACCGTCGGCCGCCATGAATCCGACGTCGCCGGTCCTGAACCAGCCGTCGGCGGTGAACTCCTCTCGTGTCTTCTCCGGCATGCGCCAGTAGCCTTTGAACACATTGGGCCCATGCACTTCGATGCCGCCGATCTCCCCCGCGGCGCAGTCCAGCCCCCGCTCACCGCGAACCCGCACCCCAACGCCCGGCAGCGCAAAGCCCACGGTGCCGCCCACACGTTGTCCGTCCTGCGGCCTGTAGGGGTTGGAGGTCAGCATCACGGTTTCGCTCATCCCATAGCGCTCCAATATGGTGTGGCCGGTGCGCTCGCGCCACGCCTCGAAGGTCTCGGGCAGCAGGGGGGCCGACCCGCTGATGAACAGGCGCATGCCCTGACACGCTTGCCGTGTGAGAGACGGCTCGGCGAGCATGCGCACATAAAGCGTGGGCACCCCCATGAAGACCGTGGCGCGGCTGAGTTGCGCAACGGCAGCGCGCGGGTCGAAGCGCGAAAACCAGACCATCCGCGAGCCGTTGAGCAGGGCCCCATGAGTGGCCACAAAAAGCCCATGGACATGGAAGACCGGCAGCGCATGGATCAGGACATCATCCTTGTTCCATCCCCAGTAGTCCTTCAGCACCTGCGCGTTGCTCAACAGGTTGCCATGAGTCAACATCGCCCCCTTGCTGCGCCCGGTGGTGCCGCTGGTGTAGAGGATCGCAGCCAGGTCATGGGCGCCGCGGGCCACGACCCGGTGGTCCTCGCTGTGCACCGCGGCGCGCTCGAGCAGCGTGCCCGTGCGGTCATCGCCCAGGGTGTAGACCTGCCGCACGCCCTTCAGGAAGGCGATCTTGCTGATCCAGCCGAAGTTGCGCGGCGCGCAGACCACCACGGCGGGCTCGGCATTGCCGATGAAGTACTCGATCTCCGCGGCCTGGTAGGCGCTGTTGAGCGGCAGGTACACATGGCCTGCACGGAGCACCGCCAGATACAGCATCAGGCTCTCGACGCTCTTGTCCACCTGCACGGCAATGCGCGATTGCGGCGGCAAGTCCAGGAACTCGAGCAGGTTGGCGATCCGCGCGCTGGCGCGCTCGAGATCGCTCCAGGTGTAGCGCAGCGGCTCGAAGGCCTGTCCGCTCGGGGCGTCGGCCGTCTCGATCGCCACCGCATCCCATTCGGAGGGGAATCCCGCCCGCAGGGCGGCATAGAGGTTCTGATCGGGCATGGTTGGATTGGCGCGCCAGGCCGCGGCGGTGCCTGGCCCGCCCGGGCTTGCGCGCTGTTTCGTCAGTCGAGTTTGGCGCCGGATCCCCGGACCACTTCAGCCCAACGCTTGACTTCGGCTGACACGAATCGGCCGAAGCTCTCGCCGTAGAGGTTGGGCGTGTCGGTGCCCAGGCCCGTCCAGGTCGATCGCAGCTCCGCAGACTCCAGCGCCTTGCGCATTTCCGCCTGCATGGCGGCAACCACCTCGGGCGGGGTTCCCCGGGGCGCCCAGATGCCGTACCAGGTGGCCACCTGGTATTGCGGCATCCCGCCATCCTTGGCCAGCGCCACGTTGGGGAACCCTGGCGCCGGCCGGTCGGCCGCCACGGCCAGTGCCCTGATGCGGCCGCTGCGGATATGGGCCGCACTCGAGCCCAGGCCATCGAACATGACATCGACCTGGCCGGCGATCAGGTCCTGCAGGGCAGGACCGGCACCGCGGTAAGGGATGTGGGTGATGAAGGTCTTGCTCTGCAGCTTGAAGAGCTCGCCGGCCAGATGGTGCGAGGTTCCGTTGC
>CAYYYC010000314.1:0-1816 GCA_964475695.1 uncultured Rubrivivax sp. | reverse complement strand
CGCTCCTCGGCCGCGCTGATGGCCGCCGGCGCCCAGATGGTCAAGCTCGAGGGCGGCGGCTGGACCGCCGAGACGGTGCGCTTTCTGGTGGAGCGCGGCGTGCCGGTGTGCGCCCATCTCGGCCTGACGCCTCAGAGCGTGCACGCCTTGGGCGGATGGCGCGTCCAGGGCCGCGATGAGGCCGCCGCGGCCACGATGCGGGCTCAGGCCCGGGAGCTGGCCGATGCGGGCGCGGCGATGCTGGTGCTGGAGTTGGTGCCTTCCGATCTGGCGCGTCGGGTCACCGAGGAAACTTCAATCATCACCATTGGCATCGGGGCCGGCGCGGGCTGCAGCGGGCAGGTGCTGGTGCTGCACGACATGCTCGACATCCCCCCGGGCCGCAAGCCCAAGTTCGTCCGCAACTTCCTGGAGGGCGCCTGCGGCATCCATGAGGCGGTCAGCCGCTATGTGGCCGATGTCAAGAGCGGAGCCTTCCCCGACGAGGCCCGGCACGGCTTCTAGCCCATCGAGCCCACCCGCCATGGCGATCCGCACCATTCACACCATCGCCGAGCTCAGGGCCGCCCTGCGCGGTCGTGGCACCGTCGGCTTCGTCCCCACGATGGGCAACCTGCACCAGGGACACCTGGACCTTGTCAGGATCGCCCGACCGAGTTCGTCGGTGGTGGTCTGCAGCCTTTTCGTCAACCGCCTGCAGTTCGCACCGAACGAAGATTTCGACCGCTATCCCCGCACCTTGGCCGCCGATGTGGCTGCGTTGGAGGCTGTGGGCTGCGACATCGCTTTCGCGCCCGACGAGGCCGAGCTCTACCCTCAGCCCCAGGGCTACAGGATTCACCCCCCGACCGAGCTGGCCGACATCCTGGAAGGCCAGTTTCGCCCGGGCTTCTTCGTCGGGGTGGCCACCGTGGTGCACAAGCTTTTCAACATCGTGCAGCCTCAGCTGGCGGTCTTTGGGCAAAAGGACTACCAACAGCTCATGGTCATCCGCAACATGGTCGCGCAGATGGCCCTGCCCATCGAGATTCTGGCCGGGCCCACCACTCGAGCCGGCGACGGCCTGGCCCTTTCTTCCCGCAACGGCTACCTCAGCGGCCAAGAGCGTGCCGAGGCGCCCCAGCTCCAGGCCCTGCTGCGCCGCATGGCCCATCGGGTCAGGGCCGGCGGCTTGTCCGATCGGGCGGCCATTGAAGCCGATGCAACGGCCGAACTCACCGCGCGCGGCTGGAAGCCCGACTACCTCACGATCCGGCGGCGTCCAGACCTCCAGTGGCCGACCTCGTCGAAGGACGAACTGGTGGTCCTGGCCGCGGCGCGCCTTGGCGCCACTCGCCTGATCGACAATCTGGAGTGCTGAGCCGGCCCCGGAGCCCGCGCTCAGGCCTTGAGGTATTCCACCCGGGAGGCCAGCCAGCGCTGCACATGCGCCCGGGCCGCCTCCGGGCGTTCGTCGAGCAGCCGTGGCGCCGCCGCGCGGGCGTGCTGCAGCAGGGCCGAGTCTTCCCGCAGGTCGGCGAAGCGCAGCAGCGTATCCCCGCTTTGCCGCGCGCCCATGAATTCGCCGGGCCCCCGGATCTCAAGGTCACGCCGGGAGATCTCGAACCCGTCGTGCGTCTCGACCATGGCCCGCAGGCGGGCCTTGCCACCGTCCGAAAGGGGTGGCGTGTAGAGCAGCACGCAGGCGCTGGCTGCGGCACCCCGCCCGACTCGCCCGCGCAGCTGGTGCAGCTGGGCCAGACCGAAGCGTTCGGAGTGTTCGATCACCATGAGGCTGGCGTTGGGCACATCCACGCCCACTTCGATCACCGTGGTG
>CAYYYC010000313.1:0-1838 GCA_964475695.1 uncultured Rubrivivax sp. | reverse complement strand
CTGGGCGCCGATGCGCCCGATGGTCAGGGATTCGATGGGCTCTTCGATGAAGTCGCCCTCCTCGATTTCACCCACCCGGTCGATGGCGTCGGTCAACAGCTCCTCGGCATCGGGGTTCTGAAGGCCGGCCGAATCCGGAACCACCAACCAGCGGCGGAAGGTCTCGTACTCGCCGCTGTCTCGGTCGACCGACACGCGGATTTCCACTTCCCCCCCGTGAAGGCGCTTCGTGGCCGAGGCCAGAGCCGCCTCAACGGCGCCAAAGACGACTTCGCGATCCACGCTCTTCTCGCGTGAAATCGCATCGACGAGCATCAGCATTTCGCGATTCATGATTCTTGCTCTCCATTGCGGGCGCCCTGGCGGCGCCCCTTGAAATCAACCACTGGAACCAATCTGGCCTCGCGCACCTCTTCGAGGGTGAAATCCAGCACCTGCTCCACCTTGCCCTGCTGGAACGTCAGGCGCGGAGTCGGCTCTGCCTGGCAAAGCAGGCCCCGATACTTGCGCTGCCCCTGAAACGGCGCCTTGAAGGTCACTTCGATCTGCAACCCGCAGAATCGGAGCCAATCCGCCGGGCGCCGCAGGGGCCTGTCCAGGCCCGGAGACGAGACTTCCAGCCTTTCGTAGCTCAGGGACTCAACCTCCATAACCAACTGGAGCTGCCGCGTGACCAGCTCGCAGTCGTCCACCGTGACGAACTCGCCGGGGATGGCGTAGGCGCGGCCAGGAATGCGGTCGATGGAGACTCTGAGCAGCCCGCGTGGCAGGCGCTCGACCTCCACCAGCTCGTAGCCCAAGGACTCGACCGTCGATTGCAGACTGACGATGGGATCGGACCGCAACGAGCTTGCGGCGGGCGCGCTCACGCTGACGGGGGCTTTGGCCCTCGCGCTCTCGGCCTTGGGGCCGTTCCGCTGAATCGTCGACGCTTTCACGCTTTCATTCGAAAGAAACAAAAAAGGGGCTGGAAAGTTCCGCCCCAAGATACAAGCCCGGGCTCGATGCGCCCTCCAGGGGAACGCCATCGTTGCCTGCGCTTGTCGCGCTGATCAGTCAACTCATCAATATAGCTGATTTCGACGCGATACGCAAGCCTCATGCCACAATCTCTCCCCTGTCAAACCCCCAATCCCAGGAGGCGTCCCATGGGCTTTCTCGCCGGAAAGCGACTGCTCATCACAGGCGTGCTGTCCAACCGTTCAATCGCCTACGGCATCGCCAAGGCTTGCCGGCGTGAAGGAGCGGAGCTGGCCTTCAGCTATGTGGGAGAGCGCTTCAAGGACAGAATCACGGAATTCGCCGCCGAGTTTGGTTCGTCATTGACGCTGGACTGCGACGTTTCTGAGGATTCCCAAATCGAGCGCCTGTTTGCGAACCTGCGGGCGGCATGGCCCGAGGGCCTTGACGGGTTTGTGCACTCGATCGGATTCGCGCCTCGGGAAGCCATCGCCGGAGACTTTCTCGATGGCCTCTCCCGAGAGTCCTTCCGGATTGCCCACGACATCTCCGCCTACAGCTTTGCCGCCATGGCCAAGGCAGCCGCAGGCCAGCTCAGGCCCGGCGCAGCACTGCTGACCTTGAGCTACCTGGGAAGCGACAGGGTCGTGCCCGCGTACAACACGATGGGTCTGGCCAAGGCTTCCCTCGAAGCCAGCGTCCGCTACACAGCGGCCAGCCTCGGCCCCCGGGGCATTCGTGTCAACGCCATCTCGGCGGGCCCGATCAAGACCCTGGCGGCTTCGGGGATCAAAGGCTTCGGAAAGATCCTGGACGTCGTGCAGACAGTGTCTCCCCTGCGACGCAATGTCACCATCGATGATGTCGGCAACGCCGCG
>CAYYYC010000312.1:0-1856 GCA_964475695.1 uncultured Rubrivivax sp. | reverse complement strand
AAGAACCCGTCGCAGGTGGCACAACCGCTGACGCCTCGGCCCATGAATTCGGCCTCGCTGGGCAGGCCGAGATACTTGGCGCTGGCGCCGGTGGCGATGATCAGCGCGTCGCAGGTGTAGGCGCCGCTGTCTCCCTCAAGCCTGAAGGGGCGTTGCGCAAGGTCGACCGTGTGGATGTGGTCGAAGACGATTTCGGTGTTGAAGCGCTGGGCGTGCTGAAGGAAGCGCTGCATCAGGTCTGGCCCCTGGACGCCCATGGCGTCGGCTGGCCAGTTGTCCACATCGGTGGTGGTCATCAGTTGTCCGCCCTGTGCCATGCCGGTGACCAGCATGGGCTTGAGGTTGGCTCGCGCCGCGTAGACGGCGGCGGTGTAGCCGGCCGGGCCGGAACCCAGGATGAGAACCTGAGCGTGTCTGGATGTGGGGGCGGGATTCATGGCGTGATTTTCACATGCGTGCGATGAACCCGCCGTCGGACGGGCCTTGCGCATCGCGGCCATGGCGCGCGCGGCGGCGCCCGGCCTTTGAGGCCAAAATACGCGGATGACCGCATCCTCAACCGCTCCCAAGGGGCAGGACCGCCGGCCCAAGGCTTCCCAAGCCATGGGCCAGGACCGCCGCCCCGGCCACGGGGGGGCTGCGACCGCTTCGATCTGGCTTGCCCTCGTCGGCGTGGCTTTGGTGCTTGCGGTGTTGGCTTTGGCCAGCCATCACCCGAGCGACCCTGGATTCACCACCAGCGGCTCCGGCGCCCCGGTGGCCAACGCCGCCGGACGGATCGGCGCCTGGGTCTCGGACCTGGCCCTCTTCCTGCTGGGCCATTCCGCGTGGTGGCTTCCGGCTTTGGTGGCGCGGTATTGGCTCTCCGTGCTGGCGTGGCGTTTGCGCGGGCCTGTCGCGGAGGAACCGTCCTCAGTCGCCGTCGGTGCCGCAACCCCTCACGGCCTGGCCCTGAGGCTGGTCGGTGCCGCGGCGCTCTTGGCGGCCAGTACCGCACTCGAATGGACCCGTCTGTATCACGGCGAGCCGGCGATGCCGGGGCATGCCGGAGGCATCCTGGGGTATGCCTTGGGGCCCTGGTCCATGAAGTGGCTGGGCTTCAATGGTTCCGGGGTCTTCTGGATCGCCATGCTGGTGCTTGGCGTCTCGGGGGCTTTTGGATTCTCTTGGCTCAGGGCGGCTGAGCGGCTTGGTGCCTGGCTTGAGGGATGGCGCGAGCAGCGTCAGGCCCAGCGTGAGAGGGTCGAGGACATGCGCATGGGCGAGCAGGCCCTGCGCCAGAGAACCGAGGATGTTCAGGTCGAGCGTCGAATCGAGCAGGAAGAGCATGTCCCGATCGTGATCGAGGCGCCGCCCGCCGAAATCCCGATTTCGACGCGAGTGGTCAAGGAGCGGCAGAAGCCCCTGTTCCAGGAGCTTGCGGAGACCAAGCTGCCGCAGGTTGACCTGCTCGATTCGGCCGCTGCGCGGCAGGAGAGCGTCTCGGCCGAGTCCCTGGAGATGACTTCGAGGCTGATCGAGAAGAAGCTGCGCGATTTCGGCGTCGAGGTTCAGGTGGTGGCCGCTTCCCCAGGCCCGGTGATCACCCGCTACGAAATCGAGCCGGCCACCGGCGTCAAGGGCTCGCAGGTGGTCAACCTGGCCAAGGATCTGGCGCGTTCGCTTTCCCTGGTCAGCATTCGCGTGGTCGAGACCATTCCCGGCAAGACGACCATGGCGCTCGAACTGCCCAACGCCAAGCGCCAGGTGATTCGCCTGACCGAGGTCCTGGGCTCACAGGTCTATGCCGATGCCGGGTCCCTGTTGACCATGGGCCTGGGCAAGGACATCGTGGGCCAGCCTGTGGTGGCCGACTT
>CAYYYC010000311.1:0-1857 GCA_964475695.1 uncultured Rubrivivax sp. | reverse complement strand
GGGCAATGTGATCCGGCTGGCCGCCAACACCGGCTGCAACCTCCACCTGATCGAGCCCCTGGGCTTCACGATGGACAGCAAGCAGCTGCGTCGCGCTGGCCTGGACTATCACGAAAGCGCGAGTGTCCGGCGCCACGCCAGCTGGTCGGCTTTTGTGGACAGGGAAAGGCCTTGCTGGAGCCGCTGTTTCGCCATGAGCGCCAAGGCGGAGACTCCCTGGGCGAAGACGCGCTGGCGGGCGGGCGACTGGCTGGTTTTCGGCGGCGAAACCTCAGGCTTGCCGCCCGAGATCCTCGGGCAATTTCCCCCGGACCGGCAGCTCAGGCTTCCGATGCGCCCGGGGCAGCGCAGCCTCAACCTGAGCAATGCGGTGGCCGTCACGGTTTTCGAGGCTTGGCGGCAACTGGACTTTGCCGGCGGCGTCTAGGGCGCTGCGCAACCGAGCCCCCAAAGCGGTTGACGGCATCAACTCTCCGGCCGCACCTCTCGCTGCAGCAACTGCTGCAGGGCCTGGGCAGGGGTCAATCGCCCATCCAGCAGTGACACAACGGCATCGGTGATGGGCATCTCCAGGCCCAGGCCGCGTGCCCGCTGCGCGATCGAGCGGGCGCTGTAGACCCCTTCGGCCACATGCCCCAGCTGGGCCAGGATGTCGACGCAGGTCTGCCCCTGGGCGAGCGCCACCCCCACGCGCCGATTTCTCGAAAGGTCGCCCGTGGCGGTCAGCACCAGATCGCCAAGGCCGGACAGTCCGGTGAAGGTTTCGGCGCGAGCGCCCATGGCCAGTCCCAGGCGGGTCATCTCGGCCAGCCCGCGGGTGATCAGCGCCGCCCGGGAGTTCAGGCCCAGGCCCATGCCATCGCTCACGCCAGCGGCGATGGCCATGACATTCTTGACGGCGCCGCCCACTTCCACCCCGATCGGGTCACCGCTGGTGTAAATGCGCAGCGTCTGGGCATGAAACGCTGTCACCGCCCTGTCCAGAACGCCATCGTGGCGACTGGCCGCCACCAGGGCCGTCGGGAGGCCCTGCGCCACTTCTGACGCAAAGCTCGGGCCCGACAGCACACCACACAGCCCGCCGGGGCGCACGCGTTCGGCAAGCTCGTGGCCGATGAGGCCCGATTCATCCTCCAGCCCCTTGCACAGCCACAGCAGGGCCGATCGCGGGTCGACCGACTCGAGCATCGCTCGCAGGCCCGACACCGGCGTGGCCACCACCACCAAGCCATGCTGCGCATGCGACAGCGCAAGCTGCAGATCGTGGGTCAGGTGAAGGGTCTCGGGCAGCGGACACCCCGGCAGATAGCGATGGTTTGACCGCTCCAGCCGCATGGTCTGGGCTTGACCGGCGTCGCGCGCCCAGAGCAGCACATCGTGACGCTGGGCGGCCTGGATTGCCATGGCCGTTCCCCAGGCGCCCGCCCCGAGAAAACTGATCCTCATGGCCCGATGGGCTTGCGGGGAGCCTTCACCGGCTCAGTTGACCTGACCGGCGCCCGCCTGCTGCTGAGCCTCGAACATCGCCTGGAAATTCACTTCGCTCAACAGGACCGGGGGGAAGCCGGCCCGGGTGCACACGTCGGAAACGATCGCCCGAAGATAAGGGTAGACGATGGTCGGGCAGGCCACGCCCAGAATCGCCTGCATCTGCTCACCGGGGATGTTTCGCAACTCGAAGATGCCCGCCTGCTTGGCCTCGACCAGAAAGATGGTTCGGTCGCCCGCCTTTGCCGTCACGGTGGCAGTGATCACCACCTCGAAAATCGACTCCACCACGGGCCCGGCGGCCACGCCCAGGCTGATATCGACCTCCGGCTGCAGCCCTTCGGGTGCCACGAATGACAACCCCTCCAG
>CAYYYC010000310.1:0-1857 GCA_964475695.1 uncultured Rubrivivax sp. | reverse complement strand
ACGGCACGGGCAAGACCAAGCGCGTGGCCGTTTTCGCGCAGGGTGCCAAGGCTGACGAGGCCAAGGCGGCCGGGGCTGATGTCGTCGGCATGGAGGACCTGGCTGAGCGCATCAAGGCGGGAGACATGCCCTTTGATGTGGTCATCGCCTCGCCCGACACCATGCGCATCGTGGGCACGCTCGGGCAGAGTCTGGGCCCGCGTGGCTTGATGCCCAACCCCAAGGTGGGAACGGTCACGCCCGATGTGGCAGGTGCCGTGCGCAACGCCAAGGCGGGTCAGGTTCAGTTCCGAGTCGACAAGGCCGGAATCGTGCACAGCACGATCGGCAGGCGCTCGTTTGACTCCGATAAGCTCATGGGCAATCTCAGTGCCTTGCTGGACGCGCTCAACAAGTCCAAGCCGGCCTCAAGCAAGGGCGTCTACCTGCGCAAGCTGGCTGTGAGTTCCACCATGGGTGTCGGCGCAAGGGTCGACATCTCGACCATCGCCCAGGCGCCTCAGGCCTGATGTCTTGAATTGAAGGATCCGGGCCGAGCGCGAGTCTGGCGCTCGGCCCCAAGAGTTGGTGGGCCGTCAATGCCTGCCTCGCCATGAGCCCTAGGGCCCGTGGCGGGCATGAAGAGGCGGGTCATCCAAGACCGTTGGCGGGGGCAAGCCCCCTTAATGTGAGGCAGCTTCGAAAGAGGCCCGTCCGAGCGCCAACGCAGATGGCGGTCCCGCTGGAAGGGCAACGATCCGTCGGCAACGACGGATCGCCAACCGTACAGAAGGTCGCTGATTCCAGTGCCCCGACGCCGAAAGGCCAGGGGCGTTTTGTGAGGAGTGGACCTTGAGTCTCAATCGCAACGAGAAGGCGGCCGTGGTGTCGGACGTGGCGGCGCAAGCCGCCAAGTCGCAGACGCTGGCGTTGGCCGAGTACCGTGGCCTCACCGTTGAAGCTTTGAACCAACTGCGCGTCAATGCGCGGGACAAGGGTGTGTATCTTCATGTGCTGAAGAACACCCTGGCCCGCCGAGCCGTCGCAGGCACCCCGTTCGAAGCCGCTTCGGAGGCGATGGTCGGCCCGCTGATTTACGGCTTTTCCGAGGACGCTGTCGCGGCGGCGAAGGTCATTGCCGACTTCGCCAAGACCAACGACAAGCTGATCATCAAGGGCGGCGCCTACGGCGGCAAGGCTCTGGACGTCAATGGCGTCAAGGCCCTGGCTTCGGTGCCCAGCAAGGAAGTTCTGCTGTCCCAGCTGGCTGGCCTGCTGAAGTCGCCCGTGCAGCGGACGGCTGCCGTGCTGGCCGCTTTGGCCCAGCAGCGCAGCGAGGCCCCGGCCGCCTGACCCCTGTTCGCAACCAACACCTTCTGTACATAGGAAATCATCATGGCATTCGATAAAGACGCTTTTCTGACTGCACTGGACGGCATGACCGTTCTCGAGCTCAATGACCTGGTCAAGGCCATTGAGGAGAAGTTCGGCGTTTCTGCCGCTTCGATGGCGGCCCCTGCTGCCGGCGGCGGCGCTGGCGGCGCAGGCGCCGCTGCGGCCGAGGAAAAGACCGAGTTCACGGTCGTTCTGGCCGAGGCCGGTGGCAACAAGGTCGGCGTGATCAAGGCAGTTCGCGAGATCACCGGCCTTGGCTTGAAGGAAGCCAAGGACCGGGTCGATGGCGCCCCCAAGCCCGTCAAGGAAGGCGTCTCCAAGGCCGATGCCGAGGCCGCCAAGAAGAAGCTCGAAGAGGCCGGAGCGAAGGTCGAGCTCAAGTAAGGAAGCGCTTGCGATGGTCGGCCCCACGGGGTCCGGCCACAGCGAGGGCACCGCGAAGCCGCCCACCACGGCGGCTTCCCAGTGTTCTCTGATCCGACT
>CAYYYC010000309.1:0-1915 GCA_964475695.1 uncultured Rubrivivax sp. | reverse complement strand
CTGGAAACCGTGGCCAAGCGCTATGGCATCGGACGCCAGGAGATGGACCAGTATGGTGCGCAAAGTCAGCAAAGGGCCTGCGCGGCACAGGCCGACGGCCGGTTTGATGACGAGATCGCTGCGATCACCGTGCTGGCAGGCGTTGCAGATCCTGCGTTGGGCATGGTCACCCGCGAGGTCACGGTTTCCAGGGACGAGGGGACTCGCGAGGGCACGACCCCTGAGGCGATCTCTCGGATCAGGCCGGCGCTGCCGGGCGGGTTGGTCGCCGCCGGCAATGCAAGCCAGTTCTCCGATGGGGCCGGTGCCTGCGTCGTGGTCAGCGAAGACTTCGCCCAGCGTCACGGACTCAAGCCGCTCGGGCGCTTTCTTGGTTTCGCGGTGGCGGGGTGTGAACCCGATGAAATGGGCATCGGGCCGGTTTTTGCCGTGCCCAAGGTGCTCAAGCGTCTGGGCCTGAGCGTGGCCGACATCGACCTGTGGGAACTCAACGAAGCCTTTGCCGTTCAGGTGATCCACTGCCGGGAAAAATTGGGCATTGCGGCTGACAGACTCAATGTCAACGGCGGGGCCATTGCTCTGGGACATCCCTATGGTGTTTCGGGCCAAAGGTTGACCGGCCATGCCCTGATCGAGGGCCGGCGCCGTGGCGCCAGGCGCGTCTGCGTGACCATGTGCATCGGCGGTGGCATGGGCGCTGCCGGCGTCTTCGAGGTGCTCTGACGGCATGCGAGGCGTCCTGGAGTTCCTGCTGGTCGACTGGCTCCAGGTCGAGGACCTCACCCGGCGCTCGCGCCACGGCGATCACAGCTTGCAGACATTTCGCCAGGTCCTGGACACCTGCGAGCGGATCGCCCGCGACAGGTTCGAGCCCTTCAACCGTCTGGTTGATCTCCAGGAGCCGCGCATTGAGGGCGAAACGGTTGTCCTGCCCGAGGCCACCAGGCAGGCATGGCAAGCCTACGCCGCTTCGGGAATGCTCAGCGCTTCACAGGATTTCGAGTGGGGAGGGATGCAGCTGCCCTACACGGTGGAGTCCGCCGCCAACGCCTTCTTCGCCAAGGCCAGTGTGAGCATCGGGGCGGGCATGCTGACCGTGGCCAATGCGAATCTTCTGATGGCGCATGGAACGCCTTCCCAGCAGAGGGTGTTTGCCGCCAATCAGTTCAACGGCCGGTTTTCCGGGACCATGTGCCTGTCGGAGCCTCAGGCGGGCTCGAGCCTGTCGGACGTGGCCACCCGGGCGGTCCCCGATGGGCCGGGCTCCGAGTCTGACCCGCTGGGCCCTCGCTATCGCCTGCGCGGCAGCAAGATGTGGATCTCTGCCGGCGAGCATGAGCTCACCGAAAACATCGTCCATCTGGTGCTGGCCAAGATTCCTGCCCCGGATGGCCGTCTCACCCCCGGGGTCAAGGGCCTGTCGCTCTTCATCGTGCCGAAGAAGCTGGTCGATGAGAACGGGAAGCTGACCGGGCAGCGGAACGATGTGGCGCTGGCCGGGCTCAACCACAAGTGCGGCTGGCGTGGCACCACCAACACGCTGCTGAGCTTCGGTGAAGGCCGCCATCCGGTGTGTCTTTCAGACGGCATGCGGGACCAGCCTAGTGAGGCTGGCGCCATCGGCTATCTGGTCGGCATGCCGGGGCAGGGCCTGCAGTGCATGTTCCACATGATGAATGAAGCGCGCATTGCCGTGGGCATGGCTGCCGCGATGTTGGGCATCGCCGGGTACGAGGCCTCGCTGCGTTACGCCCGGCAGAGGCCGCAAGGCCGACCCCTGGGACCTGCCGGCAAGGATGTGCTGCGGCCACAGGTGCCGATCATCGGGCATGCCGATGTCAAGCGCATGCTGCTGGCCCAGAAGGCGTAGTGTGAAGGCGCCTTGGCGCTGGGGCTCTACTGCGCACGGTTGGTC
>CAYYYC010000308.1:0-1915 GCA_964475695.1 uncultured Rubrivivax sp. | reverse complement strand
ATAAGTCTCTCCTCGGTTGTGACCTAGCCGGGGAATTCAGCCAGGCCGAACTTGCCGGCATTCGCCGGAACGGTACTGCGTGTGCGCGACCGCACCACCGGCCCCAAGGCAACCAGGGCCGCAAACAACAACAAGAGCTCGATCGTGTAGACGGCGCCATAGCCCGTGGCCGGATGCTGGAGCGCTTGCCCCCAGGAGCCGTCGGCCGCCAGTGCGGCTGCACCGTCCCGAACGGCGCCGCCCAGACCGACTGCGACGCCGGCGGCTGTGGCCTGCACCGCGCCCCAGGCTCCCAGGGCAAAGCCGCTGTGCTCGCTGTTCTCCATGCTCATGGCGGCCGTCAGGGTGGACACGGCAAACAGCCCGGATCCCAATCCGACAAGCACCGTGCCGACGCGAAACAGCAGCGCCGAATCCGCGGGTGCGGCGAACAGAACCAGGGAGAAGCCCGGCAGGCCAATCAGAATGCCGACGGCGGCAAGGCGCAGCGCATCGGTTCCGCGCGACAGCAGTCGAGCCGCTCCCGCGAACGCGGCCAGGCATCCGGCCGCCAGCAGGGCGGTCAGCGCCGAGGTCTCTCCCACAGTCAGCCCCAGGATTTCGCCACCATAGGGTTCGAGCACGATTTCCTGCATGTTGAACGCGGCTGTCCCCAGGCCGACCGTCCACAGGAAACGCCTGGCGCCGGGCCGATTGATGAAGCGTGACCAAAGCTGCCTGAAGGGCAGCGGTGGAGAGAACTGCAGGCGGTGGAGCCTCTGGGGATCTCGTGCCTCCTGCTTCCAGGTGGCCAGCAGATTGAGCGCCACGACGAGAACAGCCACGCCCTGAACCATCTGCACCAGACGAGTGCCGCTGTAGGGCTCGAGCAGAGCGCTGAAGGCCAGGCCACCGCCCACCATGCCGAGCAGAAGCAGGACATACAGCAGAGCCACCACCCTGGGGCGGACTGCCTCGGGCGCAATGTCCGTGGCCAGGGCCAGTCCCGCGGTCTGCGTCATCTGGATTCCAAGCCCCACCAGCAGGAATGCCGCAGCCGCGGCCGCATAGCCGACCCACGCCAAGCCCAGTTCGCCCTGGCCGGTGAGCACCAAGAGGGCAAACGGCATGATTGAAAAGCCGGCAAAGAGAAAGAAAGTGCCCATCCAGAGGTAGGGCACACGCCGCCAGCCGATGGCCGAGCGGTGCACATCGGAGCGATAGCCCATCAGGGTTCGAAATGGCGCGGCCAGGATGGGAAGCCCAACCATCACGGCCACCAGCCAGGCGGCCATGCCGAGCTCAACGATCATCACCCTGTTGAGGGTCCCTACCAGCAGGGCGCTGGACAGCCCCACCGAAACCTGAAAGAGCGCCAGGCGCAACAGCCTGGACAGGGGCAGCTCCGCCGATGCCGCATCGGAGAACGGAAGCAGCCGCGGGATGATTTCGCGCAGGCGCTGCTCGACGGCGTGTGGCAGGTGATGGGTTAGCCGGCTCATGGTTCGGGCTCAGCGACGGCGCAGCTCCATGGCCTGGGAGATGTAGAAGCCGGCCTGGATTCGCTCGCAGCGGGGCGTGGACCAACCGGCGAATCGGGGGTCCTCCCGCACCGCATGCGCCAAGTCGGCCTGGGCGACCGGAACAATCATCGGGGCGCGGTCCCCCTGGGGGAACAGCCGGCCGGCATGGTGCATCAAGGTCAGCAAGGGGGTCCGGGGTGCGAATGTGAAGACCACCGATGAGCGGGTGCGGGCCACCAGGCTGGCCAGCACCCGCTGCATGTCGGAGTGGCCGTAGTGAATGATCGAGTCCATGCAGACCACATGATCAAACTCGCCGTGGGCCGGATCGAGCATGTCACCGGCATGGAAATCGATCCTCCCGCCATGGCGCGACTGCAGGTGCTCAAGTTCCTGCCTTGTGCGCTCCCGGG
>CAYYYC010000307.1:0-1983 GCA_964475695.1 uncultured Rubrivivax sp. | reverse complement strand
GCCTGTCCCTTCGGCGCGCCGCAGTTCCCCACCAACGGGGCGTTCGGCCTGCGCGGCAAGATGGACAAGTGCACTTTCTGTGCCGGCGGCCCCGAGGCCAACGGCTCCGCCGCTGAGAACGAGAAGTACGGCCGCAACCGTCTGGCGGAGGGCAAGCTTCCGATCTGCGCTGAAATGTGCTCCACGAAGGCGCTGCTTGGAGGCGACGGCGATGTCGTGGCCGACATCTTCCGCACCCGGGTGCTGCAGCGCGGCAAGGGCTCGGAGGTCTGGGGATGGGGAACCGCTTACGGCAAGCCCTCTGGCGGGGCGCCCGCTCAGGGGAGCAAGGCATGAAGCTCGGTGTGGCCCTCGCTGTCGCTGCCGCCATCGGCGCATCGCTCGTGTCTGCGGGCTGCGGCGAAAAGCCGCAGACCAAGACCGAGCGCAAGGTCGACACCTCAGCCTACAGCGGCTCGACCGTCAGCGGCTACACCGCTGAAGGATGGAAGCCCGGCGACAAGACCAGCTGGGAGGGCCAGATGCGCGAACGCAACAAGGGTCAAAACGAATATCAGCGTTGATGATCCGACCTGGAGCCACGGGCGCTGTCCACAGGGGGCGGCGATGCCACCATCAGCGCAGGGCCCCAGCCAATTCGATGGAGCGGTGATGACATCCATGTCTTCCTCCTTGCGGGCTGTTCTGGCCGGCGTGTCCTTGGGCTTGGCGCTGGTCGCGCAGGGTGCCTGGGCTCAGGCTGCGGCACCTGAGAAGAGCGCGCCGCCGGCTGGCTTTGTGTCCCCGGCCGAGCCCAAGTCCGACGAGACCAACGCGCAGCGCGCGGTCTCCCAACCGGGCAACAACTCTCCCTTCTGGCGCGGTGTCCACGATTCCGGCGACAAGCCGGGCACCACCTCGCTCCCGGGAGCGGAGCAGGGTGTTCTGATTCAGAAGTTCACCCAGTACCCGGGCTCGGACCACACCAACGCCGGCGAAGCCTGGCGTCAGGTGCGCAACAAGATCATCATCCCCTACGGCGGCTCGCTGCTGTTCATCGTGGCGCTGGCCATCGCGCTGTTTTATTGGCGCGTGGGCAAGCTCGGCGGGCATGAGCCCGACACCGGGCGGGTCATCGAGCGCTTCACGCCCTTCGAGCGTGCGGCGCACTGGACCAACGCGATCACCTTCGTGGTTCTGTCGGTTTCCGGAATCATCATGGCCTGGGGCAAGTACTTTCTCTTGCCCGTCATCGGCAGCTCACTCTTCGGATGGCTGACCTATCTGCTGAAGAATGCGCACAACTTCGCCGGTCCGCTGTTCGCGGTCTCGCTGGCGATCGTTTTTGCGACATTTGTGAAGGACAACCTGCCGCGCTCCGGCGATCTCATCTGGCTGCTCAAGGGAGGCGGTCTCATGAGCAGCAAGGAAGTGCCGTCCCATCGCTTCAATGCGGGTGAGAAGCTCGTCTTCTGGGCGGGCGTGTTCTTCCTCGGCGCGCTCGTGGTGGTTTCGGGTCTGTGGCTCGACAAGGTGATCCCGGGTCTGCAGTACCTGCGCACCGACATGCAGGTGGCGCACATGGTTCATGCCGTGGCCACGGTCCTGATGATGGCCATGTTCGCGGGGCACATCTACATCGGCAC
This sequence comes from uncultured Rubrivivax sp., assembly GCA_964475695.1. Lineage (GTDB taxonomy): Bacteria > Pseudomonadota > Gammaproteobacteria > Burkholderiales > Burkholderiaceae_C > RFTU01. Next base: position 358 of record CAYYYC010000307.1, on the reverse strand, counting down.
CTTGGGGATGGACGGCGCCTACAAGGCCATGCGCACTGGCTATGTGGATGAGGGCTGGGCCAAGGAGCACCATGAGCTCTGGTACAACGACATCAAGTCCGGCAAGATCCCGGCGCACCGCACCCCGACCCAGGCCCCGCAGGGTGGCGGTGTTGCCAAGCCGACCGTCTGAAGACAGAAGGACACCCAGAGGAGCACCCTCCATGACCACACGTTCTGCATTCGCCCGTTCGATTCTGGCCCTGGGCGCGATGGCCCTGGCCTGTTCTGCGGCCGCCAAGTTGCCGGCGCCCAGTGAGGAGGCCAAGGCCAAGGCGGCCGAGGCTGCGGCCAAGACGGCCCATGGCAACAAGGTGGC
>CAYYYC010000306.1:0-2010 GCA_964475695.1 uncultured Rubrivivax sp. | reverse complement strand
CTTCCTGATGGACGCCACGGTCGGCTTCATCAACATCAACCAGAACAAGATCATCCGGATCTTCTCGGTGGCCAGCGTGGCGCTGCTGCCCCCAACGCTGATCGCCAGCATCTACGGCATGAATTTCCAGGCCATGCCCGAATTGCATTGGGACTGGGGCTACCCCTTTGCGCTGGCGTTGATGGTGGCCTCGGTGGCTGCCCCGTTCATCTACTTCCGCCGCAAGGGCTGGCTGCGCTAGTCCCGCGCCCTCAGGACTGTGGGCCGGCATTGAAGCGGACCGTGAATCGGGTGCCGGGATCGGCAGTGCCGGTCGAGCGCGGGCGCGCATCCTCGACCGTGATCTGCGCGCCGTGGCGCTGAACGATCTCACGAACGATGGCCAGGCCCAGCCCGGAGCCATCGACTTCGGTGCCCAGCGCCCGGTAGAAGGGCTCGAAAACCAGGTCTCGTTCGGAGGCGGGAATCCCCACGCCGGTGTCCTCCACCTGCAGCACCGCCACCCGGCCGTAGTAGTCGTGCAGGACCCGCACCGTTACCGCGCCGCCGGCGGGCGTGTAGTTCAACGCGTTGTCCACCAGGTTGCGAACCAGCTCACGGATGAGCACCGGTTGGCCCAGCAGCTTCAGCGCAGCCCGACCGGGTGGCGGTGGCGGTGGTGGCTCGTAGCCCAAATCGATTCGCCGCTCCAGGGCGCGCTGAACAAAGTCCTCCACCGCCTCGAAGGCGATGGCATCGAGCTCAAGCGACTGGCGGCGCAGCGCCTGCTCGGGGTCCTCGGCCCGAGCCATGGCCAGGAGCTGATTGACCATGCGGGTCGCGTTCTGGGACGCACGGGCAATCTGCTGCAGCGAGCCGCGGGCATGGTGAGGGTCCCCGCCCTGGGCGATCTCCCGCTGCGCCAGCTCTGCCTGCATGCGCAACCCGGCCAAGGGCGTCTTGAGCTGGTGGGCCGCGTCCGCCAGGAAGCGCTTCTGGGTGGCCACCGACTCGTCCAGGCGCGCCAGCAGGTCGTTGATGGCGCTGACCAGGGGCGCCACCTCCTCGGGCGCCTCACGCTCGTCGATCGGCGAGAGGTCCTGACTGCGCCGCGCCCGAATCTGCATCTGCAGCCGCTCAAGAGGCGCCAGCCCGCGGGTCAGGGCCATCCAGACCAACAGCACGGCCAGCGGCAGGATTGCATATTGCGGCAACAGCACGCCCTTGAGAACCTCGGTGGCCAGCAGCTCACGCTCACCCAGCGGCTCGGCCACCTGAACCAGCGGAGCCTGTTCTCCAGGCTCCACAGCCAGCTCCGTCAGGCGCAGCCAGGCCGAGCGCATCGGCACCTCGCCCACCCGGATGTCGGCAAGCAGGATGCGGGCGCTGATCGCCCCAACCTGCGCCGGCTCCAGCAATGACTGATCGGCCGGCGGCAAGGGGAGGTCAGGATTGCCGGCCACCAGTTCGCCGCGCAGTCCCAGAAGCTGAATCTGGCGCTGGCCTGTGGCCTCGCCCAACAGCATCGACTTCAAGGGCATGCCCAGTGCCACCCGATGGCCGGGCGGGTCGGCAACGCGCGCCACTTCGCGAGCCACGGCCAGCACCAGGTGCTCAAGCTCCCGATCGTGGGGCTTGTTGGCGATGTTCTGGCTGATCAGCCATGTCAATGTCACACTGAGCGGCCACAGCAGCAGCAGCGGAACCAACATCCAGTCGAGCATCTCGCCAAAGAGCGAGCGCTGCGGGCCCCGGCGCCGGATCAGGCGGTAGCGCGGCCCCGGGCCAGGCGCGCCTGCCTGAGCAGCGGAGTTCGGGGCAGGCCTGTCAGCCAGGTATCTTCTCCAGGCAATAGCCCAGGCCACGCACAGTGGCGATCCGGATCGGACCCTGCTCGATCTTCTTGCGCAGGCGATGGATGTAGACCTCAATGGCGTTGTTGCTCACCTCATCGCCCCATTCGCACAGACGCTCGACGAGCTGGTCCGTGCTCACGAGGCGTCCCGCTCTCTGCAGCAGCACCTCGAGCAG
>CAYYYC010000305.1:1283-2014 GCA_964475695.1 uncultured Rubrivivax sp. | reverse complement strand
AGGGTCATGCGGGCGCGCTCGACTTCGTAGATGTCGCTCTTGATCGAATCCGCGCCGGCCCTGTAGAGGGCGTTGGCGTGGTTGAGCGGGATCCAGGACTGCACCGCGCCGCGGGCCGAGGCCAGGGTCTTGACGGCCGTGGGCTGGAAGGTGGCTCCGCGCCGTGCATCGGCCTGGCCGGCGCGAAACAGGCTCTCGATGTGGCTGGAGAGCACCGACTCGTAAGTCACCCGAAGCGCCCCCAGGGCAGCCTCGTCGAGGTGGGTGATGCCCTTCTTGCCGGCCATGGCATCCCAAAGCTTCTTGCCGGTCAGTCCGTGCCAGCTGTTCTCATCGATGCCGCCGCCCGACCCGGCGCCACTCGCGCCGCCCGAGGTGCGGCGCTCCAGTTCATTGACACGATCGTTGAGGTAGATGACCACCACGATCAGCGCCAGAAGCGCTGCACCCGCGATGGTCAGGAAGATCAGCATCACCGGCCCTGCCGCTGTGCGGCGTCCGCCTCATCGTCGGGGTCGCGCTCGCGCGCCACCGTGCCGGCAGGAATATTGACTGTCTCACCGGCGGCTTCGAGTTCGTCGCGCAGGAACTGCAACGCCTTGAAGGGGGCATCGAGCTTGAGGTCCTTGATGCAGATTTCATCGGCGATGCGCTGAACCATGGCGATCGCCTGGTGGGCATCGATCTGGACCGTCTGATAGCGCGCGCCGATGTTGTAGACCTCGTCGGTG
>CAYYYC010000305.1:0-1273 GCA_964475695.1 uncultured Rubrivivax sp. | reverse complement strand
TTTTCGCCGCCCTGGGTCTTGACCCGGTGGAAATAGCTGGGCGTTGGCGCTTCGGGCTTTTCCTCCCCGGCGGCCAGGGCCAGCATGCAGACCTCCTGCCACTGCCCGGTGCGCTCGGCGCCTTCGATGAAGACGCTGTCCAGGTGGGCCTTGGCCAGCAGGGCGATGCGCACCCGCATGCTGGCCGATTCGCGCGAGGTGGACTTCAGCGCAGCGGCCTTCTCGTAGTTGGCCTTGGCCTGCGCCTTGAGCTGCTCGGGAGTTTCTTTCTTGAAATAGCTGAACATGGCCCCTGGGGGCGCCGCGCGGTCCTACGACCCGCGCATCCCAGAGCGCGGGCCAATCTTCAGGTCAGATCGCAGCTTCTTGACCACCGCGGACAGCAGCTGGCTGACCCTCGACTCGCTCACCCCCAGCACGGCGCCGATTTCCTTGAGGTTGAGCTCCTCGACATAGTACAGGCTCATTATCAGCCGTTCCCGCTCCGGAAGGGAATCGATTGCGGAGGTGACCGCATCCATGAACTGCGCTTCCTCGACCGCTTCGTCGGGGCGCTGCATGGCCGTGTCGGGCATGGCCAGGACCTCTTCGGCCATGTCCTCCATGGAATGCGTCTCGAACAGCCGTGCCTGTCCGCGCTCCTTGTGGTAATCCTCGATGGACATGCCCATGTGATCGGCCAGTTCCCGGTCATTGGGCCGGCGCCCCAACCGGTTGGCCAGCGCCTGGGTGGCTTCCGAGACCTGTCGGTTGAACGCAACGGCGGATCTCGGCAGGGCCGACAGCCGCCGAACCTCGTCGATCATGGCGCCGCGCACCCGGGCGTGGGCGAAGTTGTCGAAGTCGATCCCCTTGCTGGGGTCGTAGGTTTGCGTGGCCTCCAGCAGGCCCATCATGCCCACCTGGATCAGCTCATCGACCTCGATGACCGGAGGGATCCGGGTCTTCAGGTGCAGGGCCACCCGGCGCACCATGCCCTGGCTGGCCAGCACCAGTGCGTCCCGGTTCTTCAGGGCTGCGACATTGCCATAGAGGTCGATGGCGGCATTCATCCCTGGGGCCTCCCGGCGTGGCCGCTCGCGGCACCGAGGTTGCGCGAGCGGCGATTCATGAAGAAGCGGCGCCCGGCCGGCTGCTGCGGGGCGGGCCACTCGGTGATCGCATGCGCCAGCCTGCGGTAATCCCGCGCGGCGGCGTTTTCGTTTCTGGCGCGGGGTGGAGCAGTCCGGTAGCTCGTCAGGCTCATAACCTGAAGGTCGCAGGTTCAAATCCT
>CAYYYC010000304.1:0-2026 GCA_964475695.1 uncultured Rubrivivax sp. | reverse complement strand
GCTCTCCTGGGCCTCCTCCGGCGGCCAGGGCTTCAAAGGCTCGCGCAAGAGTACCCCGTTTGCGGCGCAGGTGGCTGCGGAGGTCGCGGGCCGTGCCGCTCAGGAGCAGGGGATCAAGAACCTTGATGTTCGCATCAAGGGCCCCGGGCCCGGGCGCGAGTCGTCGGTGCGCGCCTTGGCTTCATTGGGCATCCGAATCAACTCCAGATCCGATGTGACCCCGGGCCCGCACAACGGTTGCCGGCCGCAGAAGCGCCGTCGCATCTGACTCCCGTTTTCCCCGCCCGTTGCGGTCAATCTGGTCCGCATCGGGTTTTCATTGAAGCCCACCGTCTGAGCGCCCCAACAAGAACATGCCGCCAGACTCGCGCGATCCCGGGGTTGGAAAGACCGCTCCGGCCGTCGCGTCAGATTGAAAAAGGACCATCAAAGTGGCACGTTATCTAGGCCCCAAGGGCAAGCTCTCCCGCCGGGAAGGCACCGACCTGTTTCTCAAGAGCAGTCGCCGGGCGGTATCAGACAAGATCAAGCTGGAGTCCAAGCCCGGGCAGCATGGCCGCATCAGTGGCCAGCGCACCTCCGACTTCGGCATCCAACTGCGTGAGAAGCAGAAGGTCAAGCGCATGTATGGCGTCCTGGAACGCCAGTTCCGGCGATATTTCGCCGAAGCTGAGCGCCGCAGGGGCTCCACGGGCGTCAACCTATTGACCCTGCTTGAGTGCCGGCTGGACAACGTTGTCTACCGAATGGGGTTTGGCTCGACAAGGGCCGAGGCGCGTCAACTCGTGTCGCACAAGAGCATTACCGTCAACGGGGAGGTGGTCAACATCGCCTCGTATCTGGTCAAGGTTGGAGACACCGTTGGCGTTCGTGAGAAGGCCAGGAAGCAGCTGCGCGTCCAAGAGTCCCTCAAGCTGGCCGAGTCGGGTGGTCTGCCCGCCTGGGTTCAGGTCGACTCCAGCAAGATGGAGGGCATCTTCAAGAAGACCCCCGATCGCGATGAGTTTGGCTCTGAGATCAACGAGTCCCTGATCGTCGAGTTGTACTCGCGCTGACCTTCGCCGAACCGCGGCCCTGCTCTGCCTGGCTTGGCCAGGGGCGCAGCGCGGTCGGCTCCCGTGGCGGATGCCGGGCGCGCCACGAGAGAGTTTTCGTCCGGCTGGTCCATCAGCCTTATCGGTGTAACGAACTGAGGGTATTGAGAGGAACATACTTCAATGCAAACGAATCTTCTGAAGCCTAAAGCGATCAATGTTGAGCCTCTGGGCACCCACCGTGCGGAAGTGGTTCTCGAGCCGTTCGAGCGGGGGTATGGCCACACGCTGGGCAATGCGCTGCGCCGTGTCCTGCTGAGCTCCATGGTGGGATACGCACCGACGGAGGTGACCATCGCGGGCGTGCTGCACGAGTACTCCACTGTCGACGGGGTCCAGGAAGATGTGGTCCACATCATGCTCAACCTCAAGGCAGTCGTGTTCCGTCTGCACAACCGCGATGAGGTGACATTGGTCCTGCGCAAGGATGGCGAGGGGCCGGTCACAGCAGCCGACATCCAGACTCCGCACGATGTGGAGATCATCAACCCCGACCATGTCATCGCCAATCTGGCTGCCGGCGGCAAGATTGACATGCAGATCAAGGTTGAGAAGGGCCGTGGCTACGTGCCCGGCACCCTGCGCCGCCATGTGGACGAGCCGTCCAAGAGCATAGGTCGCATCGTTCTTGACGCGTCCTTCTCCCCTGTGCGCCGCGTCAGCTACTCGGTGGAAAACGCCCGGGTCGAGCAGCGCACGGACCTCGACAAGCTGGTGATGCAGATTGAAACCAACGGCGCAATCAGCCCGGAAGAGGCCATTCGGGCCTCGGCCAAGATCCTGGTTGAGCAGCTTGCCGTCTTCGCACAGCTCGAGGGCAGCGACATTTCCGCTTTTGCCGAGCCGAGTCCGCGCAGTGGCGCCAATTTCGACCCGATCCTGCTGCGCCCCGTTGATGAGCTCGAGCTCACGGTCCGCTCGGCCAACTGCCT
>CAYYYC010000303.1:0-2060 GCA_964475695.1 uncultured Rubrivivax sp. | reverse complement strand
TCGGGCCGAGGCCAAGAACCTGGAGACCTTGACCAAGTACGGTCACAACACGCCGCAGGACTGGGTCGAGCGCAACCTCTACACCCGCCACTCTGCCCTGGGCGTGTCCATCACCCTGGTCGTCAACCTCCTGCTTTTCGGCGCGATTGGCGGGTTGGTCTGGGCGGTGCAGATGCTGTGGATTCCCATCACCGCTGCCGGAGTGATCAACGGCTTGGGCCATTGGTGGGGCTATCGCAATTTCGAGGCTCAGGATGCCTCGACCAACCTCTCGCCTTGGGGCATCGTGATTGGCGGAGAGGAGTTGCACAACAACCACCACACCTATCCGACCTCAGCCAAGCTTTCGGTCAAGCCCCACGAGTTCGATGTCGGCTGGCTCTACATCAGGGCTCTGGAGCTCTTGGGCCTGGCCACCGTTCGCAAGACGGCGCCGGTGCTCAGGCTCGGCGAGGTGAGGGCCGAGGCAGACGGCAAGGCGCTCGAAGCCCTGATCCATCACCGCTACGAGGTGATGGCCGACTATGCGGCAGCGCTCAAGCGCGCTTGCAGCGTCGAGCTTGACCGACTGCGCCAGCAGGGCCGAAAGGGAACCGAAAGCTGGAGCCAGATGCTGCTGGCGCGGCGTTGGTTGCCCAGAGACGACGCGATGGTGCCGCCCGTGGTCAAGCCGCAGATGGCGGTGGCCATGGCCTCAAGCCCGGCACTGACCAAGCTTGTGGCCATGCGCGAGGAGCTCAGACAGCTTTGGACCCGGACCAATGTGTCCAAAGACCAGCTCGTCGCTGACCTCCAGGCCTGGTGCCGGCGCGCCGAAGAAAGCGGTATCGCCGCCCTTCAGGACATGGCCCTCAGGGTCAAGGCGGCGCGGATCTGAGGAGTTCCTTCCCCGCGGCAGACCCTCTCAGGTGACCCGAAAGAAAAAGGCCCGCCATTCGGCGGGCCTTTTGCTTGCGCTCCCCGCCAGGCGGCAGGGTTCAGCGCGCGAATCGGTCACTTGAGCTTGGTCTCTTTGTAGAGCACATGCTTGCGCGCCTTGGGGTCGAACTTCATGAATTCCAGCTTGTTGGGCGTGGTTTTCTTGTTCTTGTTCGTGGTGTAGAAATGGCCGGTGCCTGCAGAGGACTCCAGCTTGATCTTTTCGCGGCCGCCTTTGGTTGCCATGGTGTGTCCTTAGTCTTGAGTGAACATCAGGCCTGGCCGCGCGCGCGCAGGTCGGCAAGCACCACTTCGATGCCCTTCTTGTCGATCAGGCGCAGGGCGGCGTTGGAGACCCGCAGGCGAACCCAACGGTTTTCGCTCTCGACCCAGAACCGCCGGTAATGCAGGTTGGGAAGGAAGCGGCGCTTGGTCTTGTTTTGAGCGTGGGAGACATTGTTTCCCACCATGGGCTTCTTGCCCGTGACTTCACATACGCGTGCCATGAGGACACTCCAGAATCAAACAACAGCCCGACAGGCGTCGGACCTCACCTCGCCATATTTGAAACGGGTGGCGGTGGCCCGAAAAGGGCTCCACCTGGGTGCAGCCCGTTTTGCATCAAGCCTTCCAGTATAGCCGAGGCCGCCCGGTCAAAGGCCTCAGACGGCCTGCTCGAGGAATCTCTGGGCGTCCAGGGCGGCCATGCAACCCGTGCCGGCGCTGGTGATGGCTTGACGGTAGACATGGTCCTGCACATCGCCGGCCGCGAAAACGCCTGCCACGCTGGTCATGGTGGCCATGCCCGCCAGGCCGGAACGCGTGACGATGTAGCCGTCCTTCATTTCCAGGTGGCCTTTGAAGATGTCGGTGTTGGGCTGATGTCCGATGGCGATGAAGCATCCCTGGAGGCTGAGCTCTCGAGTCGTGCCATCCTGCGCGTTGCGGATACGCACGCCGGTCACCCCGCTCTTGTCTCCCAGCACCTGATCAAGCGTGTGCCAGAGATGAAGCGTCATCTTGCCCTCGGCCACTCGCTGCTGCACCTTGTCCAGCATGATCGCCTCGGCCCTGAATCGGTCGCGGCGGTGGATGAGATGCACATGGCTGGCGATGTTGGAGAGGTACAGAGCCTCTTCAAC
>CAYYYC010000302.1:400-2078 GCA_964475695.1 uncultured Rubrivivax sp. | reverse complement strand
CGTTGTTGGTGGTGGAGCCGCACTCGATGTCCACGGTGCCGTTCTGCACCAGGGGCTGGCGGTTCTGCGAGGTGACGACCTGATACTTGGTCTCGAGCTTGGCCAGTCCCAGGGACTTCTGGATATCGCCCAGAACCCGCTGGCAGACTTCGACATGGAAGCCGGCGAACTTGCCATCGCCCAGAGTGAAGCTCAAAGCCCCGGATGATTCCCGCACGCCCATGGTGACGCTGCCGGAATCCTTGATCTTCTTGAGAGTGTCGGCCTGGGCCAGACCGGCGGCCACCATCAAGGCGGCAGCCACAACGAGCGACTTCTTCATGCAAGCTCCTGTGCAAAAGAGATGAGGGAAACGAAAGAGACGGGACGGAAAACGCGATTCTAGGGATGCTTGCGGCCTTCAAGATATGCCCACAGACCCTGAGCGGGCTCCTTGGCCGGCCGGCCAGGGGTGGGCCGCTCGCGGTAGATGCGCACCTCCATGGTCAGACGGAAACTGTCCTCCGGGGCGGCCTCCACCAGCCGGCCGGCCCTCAGCTCCTTCTGCACGGATCCCAGCGGCAGAAAAGTCAGGCCGTGGCCCTCGATGGCCATGGCCTTGAGCCCCTCGGCCATGTCTGTCTCATAGACAGGCTCCAACCCCGCGGCCTGCGGCGATTCCTTGAGGATGAGGTCCACCAGCCGCGCCAAATAGGCGCCCGGCGCATAGTTCAGGAACGGGATGTTGCGACCCCTCTGCCCGGGCAGCGTGTAGACCGCCCTGCCCCGGCCATCGGCGCAGCTGAACGGTGCCAAGGTCTCTCGGCCCAGCACGAGCATGTCGTAGCGCTGCGGGCTGAGCTGCAGCGGCTGCGAGGGGTGGTGATAGGCAATCAGGAGATCGCACCCGCCCTCGGCCAGCCGCAGGGCGGCGTCATGGACATTGAGCGCGGTCAGGCGGCTCTTCAGGGGCGCCGCGGGCCCCCGACTCAGTCCGAATTGCGTCTGCAGGCCCATCAGCCAGTGGGGAAAGAAGGTGAAGGCCAGGGTGTGCGGGACGGCGAACTCGATCACATCGGCGTTGTCGGCCTGGTGGCTGCGGACGAGATGGCGCACGCTTTGCAGCGAGCCCAGGATCTCCAGCGCCTGGGCATGGAGCAGCTCGCCGGCCGGGGTCAGCCGTGTTTGAAAGGATCGGCGGCCGACGAGATCCACACCCGCCCAGGCTTCAAGCGACTGAATGCGCCTGGAGAAGGCCGGTTGGGTCACATGCCGCAACTGTGCCGAGCGGGAAAAGCTTCGCGTCTCGGCCAGACTGACGAAATCCTCAAGCCACTTGGTTTCCATCCACTCCCCCGCTCAAGCCGGTGGGCTGCTGCGCTGCAGGGCCCACATCGCGGCATAGCGGCCGCCCTGGCCCAGCAGTTCCTCATGGCGCCCCCTCTCCACAATGCGCCCGGCCTCCATGACCAGAATCTCATGCGCATCCACGACCGTGGACAGGCGGTGCGCAATCACCAGGGTGGTCTTGCCCTGGGCTGCGTTGCGCAACTCGCCCTGAATGGCCCGCTCATTGGCCGAATCCAGAGCCGAGGTGGCCTCGTCGAAGATCATGATCGGCGGGTTCTTCAGAAGTGTGCGCGCTATGGCCACGCGCTGCTTCTCGCCGCCGGACAGCTTCAGGCCGCGTTCGCCGACG
>CAYYYC010000302.1:0-335 GCA_964475695.1 uncultured Rubrivivax sp. | reverse complement strand
TCCTGCCGCACCTCACGGATGTCCTGGCCATCGATCGTGATGCGCCCGGACCGCTGGGCTCCGCTCAAGTCGTAGAAGCGAAACAGGAGCCTGGCCAGTGTGCTCTTGCCCGCACCGGACGCGCCCACCACCGCCACAGTGCACCCCGGCGGAATCTCGAAGCTCACCTCATGAAGAATGGCGCGCGAAGCCTCGGGCTGCCCCGCGGTTGGCGCATCGTAGGAAAAGCTCACACGCTCGAAGCGCACATGGCCCTCGGAAACCGTCAGTTCCGGGGCGCCGGGCCGGTCGGCCACCTCGCGCTCACGCTCGAGCAGGCCGAACATCTTGTCCAG
>CAYYYC010000301.1:0-2117 GCA_964475695.1 uncultured Rubrivivax sp. | reverse complement strand
CGGATCGTTGAGGATGTAGCCACTGTCGTCCAGCAGCCCATCCTGCCCATGGCTGGTGTAGGGGTCCAGGGCCACATCGGTCAGCACGGCCAGTTCGGGGAAGCGCGACTTGAGCTCGCGCACGGCCCGAGGCACCAGCCCGTTGGGGTTGGTGGCCTCGCGGCCGTCCGGGGTCTTGAGGGATTGATCGATCACCGGGAACAGCGCGAGCACCGGAATGCCCAGCCTCACGCAGTCCTCGGCCACGGGCAACAGTCGGTCCACCGTCAGGCGCTGGACGCCGGGCATGCTGGCGACATCCTGGGCCTGATTCTGTCCATCCAGGATGAAGGTCGGCAGGATCAGGTTCCGGGGCTGGACATCGTGCTCGCGCACCAGCGCCCGGATGGCGGCGTCGCGGCGCAACCGCCGAGGGCGAGAGGCCGGAAAAGGGGGAAGGGGGGCTCGGGACATGCGGGTGTCTCCTTTGTGTGCACCGACTTTATGCGCTGAGTCAAGGATCCTGCAGTTTGGTGGAACGACCCGTTACCGTTGGTTAGCATTCGTGACGGTTGGCGTTGTTGGCCATCCCCTGCTTTTCCTCCCTGAGCAGGTGTCTTGGTGCGATGGGTTGCGTCAAGGCGTTTTTCGAAGCCCTGGCCCATGGCCAGGGCTTCCTTTTCCTGTCCGCCCTGACTGACCACAGCGCCCCGCAGACCGTGGACTGCCGCGTCATCATGTCAGCACAATTTGCAGCGTCAAGTGTTCATGACGGCCGATTGTCCATCGTTCCGATCAAGGGAAATCCCTGTTCTCCTGTCCACCTAGACGGGCGGTCAAAGTCAGTTACCGGTAAGACCCGTGGCGAGGATGTCCCCATCGCTTCTCTGCGGTTCCATGCTCCTGCTCGCCTCTTCGCTCAAGCTCATCGCCGAAATCGCCCTCTTCGCCCTGGCGGGCCGATGGTTGCTGGGCCTTCTGGCGGGCGCCAAGCGAGAACAGAACCTCTTCTATCAAGCCCTTTCGATGCTCACCAACCCCTTCACCGGCCTGGTCCGTCGGATCACGCCGGCCCTGGTGCTCGATCGGCATGTTCCCCTGGTGACCTTCTGCATTTTGTTCTGGGTGTGGCTGCTCGCACTGTTCGAGAAAGTGCAGCTGTGTCGCGCGGACCCGCTGCAGGGCCTGTGCCAATGAATTCAACGATGGCTTCCAACACCGCCTCGGGCTCGGGCCTGGACTTCCTGATGCTCAAGTGGCGTGCCCGGGCATTTCTCTTCCTGGGGATGCAGTGGCGCGCGCTGGAAACCTTCCATGAAATGCTGGCCCGGTGGCCGGGCGATGGCTATGTCCTGCAAAGCCTGGCCAATCTTGAGGCAGCCCGCGGGCATCTGCACCGCGCCGCCCAGCACCTGCGGCAATTGGTGGCGCTGCAGCCGCAGTCTGGGGCAGCGTGGTTCAACCTGGCCTTCGTGCTGGAGCAGCAGGAGCAGGCCGAGGAAGCCGAACAGGCCTTCCGCAGGGCCATTGAGCTTGAGCCCACCATCGATCGGGCCTGGTACGGGTTGGGATTGGCTCTGATCAGACAGCGTCGGCTTGAAGAGGCGGTGCAGGCGCTCAAGCGCAACACTGAGATGCAGCCCATGAGCCCCTACGGCTGGTACCAGATGGCTCGGGCCTACACAGACATGGGACAGCTCGACGAGGCCGCGCGGGTGATTCGCCACCTCGAAGGGTTTGAGCCCAAGGTGGCCGCCCAACTGCGCCGCGAAACGGGAATCGGGTCATCGAAGGAGGCCGGCGTGAGCTGACGGCCTTCGATGACCCCGAGCGGCGGACGACACCCCCGTCGATCATCAGGAGCCCCATCGTGATGGGGCAGGGTGTTGTGAAGTCAACGGTGCCCCCCGCTGGGGTTTTTGAGACAGGAGTCTTGCTCATGGAAGTGACGGAAAACCACCGTCTCTACTGGCAGAAGAACCTCAGGCTGACCGCAGTCCTGCTGTTCATCTGGTTTGTGGTGACGTATGTCGTCGCGTTCTTCGCCAGGGATCTGGCGACGATCAATTTCTTCGGTTGGCCTTTCAGCTTCTACATGGGGGCGCAAGGTGCGCTCATCGTGTACTGCCTGATCATTT
>CAYYYC010000300.1:0-2133 GCA_964475695.1 uncultured Rubrivivax sp. | reverse complement strand
GCTCGGGCCGCCTTCGAGGCGGCACTGCGCTATTCGAAGGAGCGAGTGGCCTTCGACAAGCCCATCTTCGAGCATCAGGCGGTGCAGTTCCGATTGGCCGACATGGCCACGCGGATTGAAGCGGCTCGGCAATTGGTCCATCATGCCGCCTCACTCAAGGACGCCGGCAAGCCTTGCCTGAAGGAGGCCGCCATGGCCAAGCTCTTTGCCAGCGAAATGGCCGAGCGCGTCTGCAGCGACGCGATCCAGATCCACGGTGGCTACGGCTACCTCAGCGACTTCCCGGTCGAGCGCATCTACCGCGATGTGCGCGTGTGCCAGATCTACGAGGGCACCAGCGACGTGCAGAGGATCCTCATCGGACGAGCCCTGGCCTGATCGGTCGGCTGCGGCGCTGCGGCCCCTGCCTGTTCTTCAGCCGACCCCCCCAGCGGGGTCCGACCCGAGGCTGCGTCGATCGGAGTGACCCACCGGAAGGATTGAGCGCGGGCGCACCTGCGCCTGAAATAGACCCCGCTGCAGCGTGGGTCCGGGCATGTTGCGGCAGCCGATGCGGCCCGGCGGGCATGCCCGTCGAGTCCGGCCGGCCATTCGAAGAACAGTCCCGCACGCTCAAGACATCAGCAGGGAGAACGCATGAGCCAGACACTCACCAAGCCAAGCCAGTGCACCTGGGCCCCAGACGCGCCGTTCGGCTTCGACTTCAGCGCCATTTGCGCAGTCCACGACCTCAACTACAGCGCCCAGTCAACCTTGTCTCGGTGGCAGGCCGACATGATCTTCCATGAAGGCATGAAGGGAATCTGCGACGCAAATTACGGGGGTTCCTGGCTCTGCCACCTGATGGCCGATGTCTACCTCATCGGCGTGCGCTTGTTCGGGGGCGCCTATTACGAGGGATCCGATGGCGGCTGAGCCCTTCGGGCCGCTCCCGCGTGCCATCATGGTCTGAAGGAGCGGCGCAGCCCAGGCCTGGGCCGCCCGAGGGGCCGGCCCAGCCCGTGACGCAACACTTTCCCCAGGAGACATTCATGCATCTGAAGCATCCGCCACCATCGATCACCGCCGGCCCGTTGCGCCTGTCATTGGCCGCGTGGGTTGTTTGTCATGGGTTGGTCGCCGGCTCTGCGTTGGCGCAATCAGGCGGGCAGCCAGACCCTCTCGCTGCGCCTGCCTGGTCGGCCGGTGCCAAATTCCTTGATGAGGAGCCGCACCGCAAGACCAAACAGCGCGTCGTTCTCAGTGGCGTCGGCTCACAGGCTGAGCTCTCCACGGTGGGCCGCGCCATCAACGACGTCCTTGGGTGCATTCGACTGTTCGGCATCACAGGCAGCAACCTGGGGCAATCGGTGCCTGCGGGGGTTTCGCCGGAGCGGCTCGCCGAGATCAAGGCCGCCCGAGTGACCTGGCAGGCCTTCGAGGCAATGTCCACGCCCCCGGGACGCGCAGCCATGCCGCTGCCACCGGCCAGCGGGCACATGGCCCACGCGATCGACCAGTGGCGTGTCGAGTCCGAGACGGCGCTTTCTGTGCGTGTGGACTTTCGCCAGGATTTCTTCGAACTCAAGCCGGTAAAGGATCCCCAACCCAGGATCCTCCGGCTGCGATTTGTCTTCCAGGATGGGCGTTGGCTGCTCGATGGTGCCACGGAGCAATCGCCCCCCTAGAATCGTCGGCTGCGCAATCGATTTGCTTCAGCCATGCCCGCCCTTGTCTCAAGACTGAGTCCCCGCAGCGAAGAGTTCAAGGCCAACGCGCGGGCCATGCAGGCCCTGGTTGATGATCTGCGCGCTCGCCAAGCCCAATCTGCGCTCGGCGGCGGGCCGGCGGCCCGTCAGCGGCACTCTGCCCGGGGAAAGCTGTTGCCCCGTGATCGGGTCGAGCGGCTGCTCGATCCCGGCACTCCGTTCCTGGAGGTGGGCGCCTTGGCGGCCTTGGGCATGTACGCCGACAAGGACGGCCAGGACGCCGCGCCATGCGCCGGCCTGATCGCGGGAATCGGTCGGGTCAGCGGCGTTGAATGCGTCATCGTCTGCAACGACGCCACGGTGAAGGGTGGCACCTACTACCCCATGACGGTCAAGAAGCATTTGCGTGCGCAAGAAGTGGCGCAGCAAAACAACTTGCCCTGCA
>CAYYYC010000299.1:0-2155 GCA_964475695.1 uncultured Rubrivivax sp. | reverse complement strand
CGGCGCAGGCCCCGCCTGCTGTCCAGTCGGATCCGGGCCGTCCTCATCCTCGGAATCCAACGGCGGACTGAAGGCGCTGCTCATGCGCAATTATCGCGGCAGCATTGAGGGACCGCGCGGCGCGACAGTCATAAAACCGTCACATCCAGCCCTTAGGCGTGTGCCATGACAAATCAAGCCAGGAGTGACGCCATGAAAAGTCCAGTGTTTGCCGCCCTCATTGTCGCGGCCGCGACCCTGCCCCAGGTCACCCTGGCGCAGGACGTGACCGGCGCGGGAGCCACCTTCCCCGCGCCCCTGTATGCAAAGTGGGCCGACTCATACAACAAGGCCACGGGCGCGCGGATCAACTATCAGTCAGTGGGCTCAGGCGCCGGCATCCGCCAGATCAAGGGCAAGACCGTCGACTTCGGCGCCACGGACATGCCACTGAAGGACGAGGAGCTCGAGAAGGATGGGTTGATGCAATTCCCCACGGTCATCGGCGGCGTCGTGCCGATCATCAACATTCCTGGGATCCAGCCTGGGCAAATCCGTCTGACTGGAGAGGCTCTTGGAGACATCTTCCTCGGAAAGATCACCCAGTGGAACGACCCGGCTCTGGTGTCGCTCAATCCTGGCGTGGCGCTGCCGAGCGCGAAGATCCAAGTGGTGCGCCGTGCCGATGGCTCGGGAACTTCGTTCATCTTCACCAACTACCTCAGCAAGGTCAATGCCGACTGGAAGGCCAAGGTCGGCGAAGGCACTGCCGTGAACTGGCCGGTTGGCGCCGGCGGCAAGGGCAATGAAGGAGTTGCTGCATTCGTGCAGAAACTGCCCAATTCCATCGGCTATAGGGAATTGCCTATGTGAAGCAGAACCGCATGAACTACACGCTCATGCGCAACCGCGATGGCCAGTTCGTGGCCCCCAGCGAGGATGCGTTCAAGGCCGCAGCCGCGGGCGCCGACTGGAGCAGGTCTTTCTACCAAATCACCACCGACCAGCCTGGAAGGCAATCCTGGCCTCTGACCAATCCCACCTACATCCTGATGCACAAGACACAGGACAAGCCGGCCACCGCTGCGGCTGCTCTGCGCTTCTTCGAATGGGCTTATGTCAACGGCGACAAAGCGGCTGATGAGCTCGACTATGTGGCCTTGCCGGCCAGCGTGAAGGAGTTGGTGCGCAAGAGCTGGGCCGCCAGGATCAAGGATGCCTCAGGCAAGCCAGTTGTCTGGAAATAGAGCTTTCCGGGAGGTTTGATCGTGCAGGCCGATGTGCTGATTGTTGAGGATGAGCCTGCGATTGCTGACCGCCTGGCGCTCAACCTGCGCCATGCGGGGATGACGGTGCGCATCGCACTGGATGCCACACAGGCGCGGCACGCGATCAAAGGAGGTCTTCCCGATGTCGTGATCCTCGATTGGATGCTGCCCGGGGAGTCTGGAGTCCAACTGGTCAGGCAATGGCGTTGCGATGAGAGGACGCGTCTCCTGCCTGTGATCATGCTGACCGCTCGGACCGATGAGCAGGATCGCGTCTCCGGCCTTGATTCAGGCGCTGACGACTACTTGGCCAAGCCATTCTCAACCCGAGAGCTCCTGGCCAGAGTCCGGGCTGTGCTTCGCAGGCGGATGCCGGAGGCCTTGGGCGAGCCGGTCCGTCTGCGAGGGATCGACATCGACCCGGCCAACCGTCGGGTGACATGTCACGGCAAGGCTGCAGATCTCAGTCCCACTGAATTCAAGCTGCTTCACTTTCTCATGGTTCATCCAGACCGAATCCACAGCCGCGCCCATCTGCTCGATCGGGTCTGGGGAGACCATGTGTTCATCGAAGAGCGCACCGTCGATGTTCATGTGAAGCGGTTGCGTCAGGGACTGCGCTTGGCCAACGCAGATGAATGCATCGAAACGGTTCGCGGTGCGGGCTACCGCTTCAACACCCGCCAGGCCAAACCCACCACGCTGCAAGTCGCCAACGCCGTCAAACCCAGCGCCACGGGTGGCGCCGGCTGAATCTGCAGCAGGGCCTGGAGTTGGGGCTGGCAAAGGCCGGTCACCCAAAGGCCCACGGCAAGGCCGCCGGCACCGACAAAGACCCTGGCGGACCGGGAGTGCCAGGCCGATCGGCGGAGCAGCCCGAGCTCAAGCGCAGCCAAGGTCAGGTTGCC
>CAYYYC010000298.1:0-2197 GCA_964475695.1 uncultured Rubrivivax sp. | reverse complement strand
CGGGCATCGATCACGGCCTGCAGGCCGGCCACGATGGGCGCCTTCAGCGGCGCGACCAGTTCATTCTGCAGTCGAGCACTGACGATGGCGCCCACGATGGCTTCGGGCACTGACATCTGCATGTTGCGCGCCATCACGTCGACCTGCTGTTCGAAACTGCCCTTGACCAGGGCCGGGTTGAGCAGCTCCATCTGTCCCTTGAAGGACTTCACCCCGTCGGCCACATCCGTCCAGTTCATGGCGCTGTAGCGCTTGCGCACTTCTTCCTGGACCCAAGCGGCATCGCGCTGGCCGGTCTGTTGTTCGGCCACGATGGTGGCCATGGTGCCGGTGGTGGCGCGCGGGCCTGGCTTGTCCTGCAGGGCCTTGAGTTGAGCCACCAGTCCAGGGACGGCCGCCCATTGGCCCTTGAACTGCGCCAGCGTGAGCAGGGTTCCGATGTAGCCGCGCATCGTGGCCGCATCCTGGATGTCAAAGCGCGCCAGGTCGTCGCTAAGGTTCTTCTCCAGTGCGTCGGCCAGGGCCAGAACCTCGGCGCGGGGGGCTTCCAGATACTGACTCGGCAGTTTGTCGAGCTTGACCACCCGGCGCGGCAGTTGCTCGGAGGAGGTGATGACTTGTCGTTGACCGGCGGGCGCCCCACCCGCTGCGCTGGTGATCAGTGGGCTGGCGGTGGCGGCCAGCGCGGGCGTTCCAGCCAGAGAGGCGCTCAGCATGGAGGTGGCGGCGACGATCGCATTCATGGTCATCCTTTTCATGATCGGTGAGGTTCCTTGTTGGTTGTGTGGGGGCGGGAATCGGACCCTTCGCAACGGGCGAAGGGGCTTGGGGTTTGAGTGTTCAAATTGCACGCATCCTGCCGAAGGGCCCGCTGGGGCTCCATCGGAATGTGATGAACGGAATGTGGAGGCGACGGACGGCGCCGGTCAGGCGCCAGTCCATGGTCAGTGCGGGCCGTTGGGCAGCCGGTGCGGCTCCGCATGGGGCGATGCGCCCGGCGGCTCATCCGGCCGTTCATCCTGCGGTTCGCTCGGCAGGGTCCAGGCCAGCACCATGGCAGGCAGGCTGCCGGCACACAGCAGGTACGACCACGCGATGCCCATCCAGAACCGATCGACCGCCGGATCATGCAACCAGCCCCCCGGTGTGAACAGGGCCAACAGCACGCCGTAGGCCAGAGTCGCCCAGACGATATAGCCATAGGCCGACTTGTAGTTGGCATCACGCAGGGCGATTTGCCGCTCATCCAGCAATTCGTCCGGCGCATCGGAAATCAACCGGACCGACTGGCGCAGAAAGGCGAAGAGGCACAGCCCCAGCACCATGAGAATGACTTCGGAATAGGTGCGGATCTTGGTGTCGTCGATGAAGACGGTCAGCGCCAAGGCCACCATCACCAGTGCTGCGCTCGCCACCAACAGGCGTCTGGGGCCTTGTCGGCGCAGGGGCGAAGGCCGGCGGTCCGCCAGGCCCATCTCCACCTCCTGGCGCGTCACGCCCTCGGCCCAGTAGAAACTGCGCTTCTTGGGTTCCTGATTCGTCATGTCGGTTCCTCCGTTACTCCGCACGGCAAGCCCTTATGCCTTGCGCGCCCAGTTGATCGCCCACTGGGTCAACACGATGACGATCACCATGTCGCCCCAGGTGGTGTAGTACAGCCAGGTGTCTTTCGAGAAATTCAGCGCCACGGCCAGGTTGACTGCGGCCATCGTGTAGCCGCAGGCGGCCATGCCGATGGACAGGCGGCGCGGGTTCAGGTCGCGGTAGGCCAGGTAGGTGGTCAAGCGCTTGGCCATGTGGCGGCCGCCGAAGAGCGAATCCACCGCAAAGGCCGTGGCCGCAATGCTGCCCATCAGCGTGGCCTTGAGCTGCACCGCGAATTCGCTTTCGAAATACCAGGAAAAACCTGCGGAGAGCAGCATCATCACCACGCCGAACAGGGCCAGGCCGCCCAGCAGGTCGATCTTCTTGGGCGCATAGCGGTTGATCAGCCACTGGATGGGCACGAGCGACAGGCCCACACCGGCCGTCACCAGGGCGGCCGTGCGCAGGTCGGTGGTCTTGCCCATGATGAAGAACAGCAGGCCCAGCGCGATGTCGGTGGCGATGGCGGGTGCGTTGCGCCTGTAGACCCCGGTGTCCATCGCGGGCTGATCGCCCTTCTGCGTATTCATCATCGCCTGGAACTTGCCCAGGT
>CAYYYC010000297.1:246-2232 GCA_964475695.1 uncultured Rubrivivax sp. | reverse complement strand
ACCTGCGACCCCTGCCGTGTGAAGGCAGTGCTCTACCGCTGAGCTAACCGCCCGGTCGCCGCAAGTTCTGCACCCCTTTGGCGTGACAGAGCGCCGGGCCAAGGGACAAAGAATTGCGAGTCCGAGAACCGAAAATTATGACACAAGCGCGCGCCACAGAGTCTTGCCTGCGCTGGCCTTGTCCAGCTCGGCCAGCACCCGTTCATGCTCGGCCAGCTCCTGGGGGCTTGGCGCCACGGCGCAAAGCGCCAATGACTCCAACGGCAGCCCTTGGCCTGCGCTGAGGTTGGCCGGGTCGTCGGCGGACGCCGCCGAATCGATGACCAGGCTGTCCTGGCCACGGGTCATCCGCAGATAGACCTCAGCCAGCAGGCCGGCATCGAGCAGCGCGCCGTGCAGGGCTCGGCTGCTGTTGTCCACCTCCAGGCGTTGGCACAGGGCGTCCAGCGAATTGCGCTTCCCGGGGTACAGGTCCCTGGCCATCAACAGGCTGTCACGCACCCCTGCCACATGGTCGCGAAACAGGCGCAACCCCGCGCGGCGCAGCTCATGGTCGAGAAAACTCAGGTCGAAAGGCGCATTGTGGATGATCACCTCGGCCCCAGCGAGCCAGCTCAGCCATTCCTCGGCAATCTCCTCAAACCTGGGCTTGTCGGACAGGAACTCCTCGGTCAGGCCGTGGACCTTGAGCGCCTCCTCGCTGCTGGGTCGCTGCGGGTTGAGGTAGTAGTGCCGAGTCTGGCCGGTCAAGCGCCGGCTGACCATCTCGATGCAGCCGATCTCGACGATGCGATCGCCCGTCTCCGGGCTCAGACCCGTGGTCTCGGTGTCAAGGAAGACCTGTCTCATGAGCCGGACTCCAGCCGGCGCTCCGGGCCCCAGCGCCAGAGCGCTGCCCCAGCCAAAACCATCGGGATGCAAAGCCACTGGCCCATGCTCAAATTGAGGGCAAGCAAGCCGAGAAATGCATCAGGCTCACGAAAGAATTCAACGAAAAAGCGCAGGACGCCGTAGGCCATGAGAAAGGCGCCGGAAACCTGGCCCAGGCCCCTTGGCTTTCTGGCGACGAGCCAAAGCACCACAAACAGCAGCAAGCCCTCCAACAGCATCTGGTAGAGCTGAGAAGGATGTCGAGGCATCGGGCTGCCGCTTTGCGGAAACACCATGGCCCAAGGCAGCGGCGCCTCGGTCACTCGGCCCCAGAGCTCGCCGTTGACAAAGTTCCCCACCCGCCCGCTGGCCAGGCCCAGCGGGACGCAGGGGGCAATGAAATCGGTGACCTGAAGCAGTGGCCGCCCGCGGCGCCACGCAAACAGCGCCATGGCGGCCGTCACGCCCAGCAGACCGCCATGAAAAGACATTCCGCCCTGCCAGACCTTCAGCAGCTCCAGTGGCTGCTGCAGATAGAAATCAGGCTTGTAGAACAAGGCATAGCCCAACCGTCCGCCCAAAATCACACCCAGGACGCCAAAGAACAGCAGGTCTTCCACATCGCGAGCGGTCCACCCCTGGGCCGCAACGAATTCCTGGCGCAACCGTCGCCGTGCGATCAGCAGGAACAGCGCGAACGCGAGAAGATAGCTCAAGCCGTACCAGTGAACCTGCACAGGCCCCAGGCTCAGGGCCACCGGGTCGAATTGCGGGTGGATCAGCATGGCTGTCATGCTATCAGCCGAATCTAGAATCGATCTTTGCCCAGTCCTTTGCAAGGCCGCCGCCGATGTCGGCCGGTCCACCCACACACGCGCGCCCCATGAACAACGTCCCCAACCGCCGCTCCCGCAACATCACCGAGGGCGTCGCACGCGCGCCGAACCGATCCATGTATTACGGCATGGGCTACCAGGAGTCGGACTTCGGCAAACCGATGATCGGCGTGGCCAGCGGCCACTCCACGATCACGCCGTGCAACTCTGGACTGCAGCGGCTGGCGGATGCGGCCGTTGAAGGGCTCAAGGCGGCCGGCGCCAACCCCCAGCTCTTTGG
>CAYYYC010000297.1:0-236 GCA_964475695.1 uncultured Rubrivivax sp. | reverse complement strand
GGCCATGGGCACTGAAGGCATGAAGTACTCCCTGGTCAGCCGGGAGGTGATTGCCGATTGTGTGGAGACCTGCGTGGGCGGGCAGTGGATGGATGGGGTCATCGTCATTGGCGGATGCGACAAGAACATGCCCGGCGGCATGATGGGCATGCTGCGCGCCAACGTGCCCTCGCTCTATGTCTACGGCGGCACGATCCTGCCCGGCCGCTACAAGGGCCAAGATCTCAATATCGTCA
>CAYYYC010000296.1:0-2244 GCA_964475695.1 uncultured Rubrivivax sp. | reverse complement strand
GTTGGCCTTGACCACCATGGCCATGGCGTTCCAGCGCATGTAGGCGCGCAGGCGCCCCTCCAGCTCCAGGTTCCCCGGGCTGTGCTCCTCCTGGGTGGGCTCGATCGTGTTCACATAGCCGGTGGTGGCGGAAAACGGCATGTCGATGCTGTGTTCCCGCGCATGTTCGAGGAGCTGCTCGAGCAGAAAGTGACCCCTTTCGTGGCCCTGGGCGTCCAGAACCGCCGAGAAGGCATCCAGCCATTCCCGGGTTTCCTGTTCATCTAAGTCCTTGGGCTGCGGCGTGGTCATGGGAGTCTCCTGGGTCTGCAGGCATTGGAGTTGCCTGATGCTATTTCACTCAGTGTCGCAGATTTTTCAAAAATTTCCAAATGGTGCGAATGCTTTTCATATCGTGGTATCGCAACCGCTTTTGCCAAGCCGCACGCCAAAGCGCGCCCGATAATTGAAAGATGTCTGGGACATTGGCACGGCTGTGGAATCCCCGCCTGGGTTTGGCCTGGATGCAACGTCTGGCCCTGCGGTGGTGGCGGCGGCAATCTCCGGCGCGTCAGGACCGCTATGTGATCCTTGGGCCCTTGGTTTCGGTGCTGCTGTTTCTGACGGTCATTTCAGCCACCTTCTGGTTTCTTCGTGCCGAGGAAATCACCCACGAGCAGGAGGCCGTCACACGGGCCGGAGAAATGGCGCAGCAGCAGCTGCGGCTGCGCGTGCTGGACCATCAGGAACAACTCATCAGGCTGGCCAGGGAGATATCGACGAGAGACATCGGGCGCCGCAGCTTCATGGAGCAGGCTCAGACGCTGACGGGCGACCGGTTGGAGCTCACGCGCATGCTTTGGCTGGACGCATCCGGCAACCCGCGTGTGCTGTTCGACCCCAGCCCCTTGGCAATGCCGATCCCGCCTCAGGGCGATGTGGCGCCAACGACAGCAAGGCCGAATCCGGGTGGGCCGCCGCTTAGAGCGTTCGTGGAAGCGCAGGCTCGACGCCAACCCGCCACCTCCCCCCATTACCGAGATGAGGAGGGACGCACTGTGGTGCGCCTGGTGGTGCCACTGCTGGCGCGAGGCGAGTTCGGGGGCGCGGTGGCGGCCGATGTGGACATCGAAGCGCTGTTGCGCCGCTCGGTGGCCGAAGACCTGGTGCGCCGCAACACCGTGTCCATCGTCGATGCGGAGGGCCAGGTCCTGGCCACGTCCGGAGCGGCCTCGGCGCTCGCCGACAACCAGAGGGCCGGGCGACTGGCTGAGGCTGCCCTGGTGACGCTTGGGCCAGACCTGTTCCTGCGCACCCAAGGCTGGCGCACCTCGTCCAACCTGATCGGCAACACCCTGTTCTGGATGGTGGTGGGCCTGTCCGCGCTGACCGTGTGGATGCTTCTGGGCTCACTGCAGCACCTGCGCCGTCGCAACCAGATGCAGGCCACGCTGGTGCAGGAGACCAATTTCCGCCGTGCGATGGAGAACTCGATCCTGACGGGCATGAGGGCCATGGACCTGGACGGGCGCATCAAGTATGTCAACCGGGCCTTCTGCGAGATGACGGGCTACCAGGCCGAGGAACTCATCGGGCGGTCGCCACCCTACCCCTATTGGCTGCCGGACCGTCTGGAAGAGACGATGCAATTCCTTCGCCAGGAGCTCATGGGCAGAACCCCGGCCGGAGGGGTCGAGGTCAAGGTCCGCCGAAAGGACGGCGAAGTGTTCGATGCGCGGATGTATGTCTCTCCCCTGGTGGACCACCGGGGTGTGCAGTCGGGATGGATGACATCCATGACCAACATCACCGACGCCAAGCGGGTCCGCGACCAGCTCACAGCCTCGCACGAGCGTTTCACCACGGTGCTCGAGGGACTGGATGCCGCCGTCAGCGTGGTCTCGATGAGAAGCGGAGAGCTGCTGTTTGCCAATCGCTCCTACCGGGTCTGGTTCGGAAGCACGCCGCGCGGCCACCTGCTGCTCTCCGAGGGCAGTGCAACCGACCCCTCCGGGGCAATCAGTGACGAGGAAGACCTCCTGTCGGGCCTGCCCACCGACAGCCTGACGGACACCGGCACCGAGCCCAGGGAGGTTCAGCTCGAGGGCCTGCAGCAGTGGTTCGATGTTCGCGCCCGCTACCTTCAATGGACGGACGGCGGCCTGGCGCAGATGATCATCGCCACCGACATCACCGCCCGCCGCCGTGCCGAGGAAGCCACGGCACAGCAGGTTGAAAAGGCGCAGGTCACCAGCCGGCTGGTGA
>CAYYYC010000295.1:1161-2247 GCA_964475695.1 uncultured Rubrivivax sp. | reverse complement strand
TGCCCGTTTCACCCGAACTCAATCGGCTCGTCTCTGTTGCTCTGATCCTCACCTCGCGGTGGAGAGCCGTTAGCTCCTGCGCTGCCCTGTGCAGTCCGGACCTTCCTCCAGTGCCGTGTTTCCACGATTGCACCAGCGGCGGCCTGGCTTGCTTCACGACTCAATTATCCGCCAGCCGCCACTGCAACGTCTGGCCGGCGCAAAGCGGCTTGACGGTGGCCTGGCCAAACGGGAGGGACTCAGGCAGCGTCCAGGGGCGACGTTCCAGTCGCACGGATGTCGTGTTGCGCGGCAGGCCGTAGAAATCAGCGCCGTGGAAGCTGGCAAAGGCCTCCAGGCGATCCAGCGCTCCGGCCGCTTCAAATGCTTCGGCATAGAGCTCGAGCGCCGACAGGGCGGTGTAGCAGCCCGCGCAACCGCTGGCGTGCTCCTTGAGTGCTGCCGGATGCGGGGCGCTGTCCGTGCCCAGGAAGAATCGCGGGTGTCCCGAGGTGGCCGCGCGCACCAGGGCCTGGCGGTGCTCCTCGCGCTTGAGCACGGGCAGACAGTAATAGTGGGGCCGAATACCCCCTTGGAAGATCGCATTGCGGTTGTAGAGCAGGTGGTGCGCGGTGATGGTGGCTCCCATGCGCCCATCGGCCTGCTCCACATACTGAGCGGCCTCTCGGGTGGTGATGTGCTCCAGGACAACGCGAAGGTCTGGAAAGTCACGGCGCAGCGGCACGAGCACCTGATCGATGAACACGGCCTCACGGTCGAAGAGATCGATCTGCGGGTCGGTGACCTCGCCGTGGACCAGCAGCAACAGGCCATGGCGCTGCATGGCCTCAAGGGTGCGGTAGGTCCTGGTGATGTCCGTGACGCCGGCATCGCTGTGGGTGGTTGCCCCTGCCGGGTAGAGCTTTACGGCCACGATGCCGGCGTCGCGCGCGCGGGCGATTTCCTCGGGCGCAAGATCGTCGGTCATGTAAAGGGTCATCAACGGCACGAAGCTCAGGCCACGGGGCACCGCCGCCTCGATTCGCCGCCGGTAGGCCAGCGCCTGGGCCGCTGTCGTCACCGGCGGGGCGAGCGGAATCGGCAAGG
>CAYYYC010000295.1:0-1151 GCA_964475695.1 uncultured Rubrivivax sp. | reverse complement strand
TCGTCACCGGCGGCTTGAGGTTGGGCATCACGATGGCGCGGCCAAACTGTCGGGCCGTGTGCGGCAGCACATCGGCCATCGCGACGCCATCGCGCAGGTGCAGGTGCCAGTCGTCCGGTCGAGTCAGGGTCAGCGCATTCATGAGGACATTGTGGACCCGCCGGCCTGTGCGGTCAGTGCTGAAGGATCTTGGAGAGAAAGTCCCGCGCCCTGACCGTCCTGTCCTCGGGCCTGTCGAAGAAGGCGTCCTTGGCGCAATCTTCGACGATGCGGCCGGCATCCATGAAGATGACCCGGTGGCTGACCTTGCGAGCGAAGCCCATCTCGTGGGTGACCACCATCATGGTCATGCCTTCCTGGGCCAGGCTGACCATCACATCGAGCACTTCCCCGACCATTTCGGGGTCAAGCGCCGAGGTGGGCTCATCGAAGAGCATGACGATCGGGTCCATCGACAAGGCCCGCGCAATCGCCACCCTCTGCTGCTGCCCGCCGGAGAGCTGTCCTGGGAACTTGTCCTTGTGCTCCATCAGTCCCACGCGATCGAGCATCTTCAGGCCGCGGGTCAGAGCCTCATCCTTGCTGCGCCCCAGCACCCTGACCTGCGCCAGAGTGAGGTTTTCGGTCACCGAAAGGTGCGGGAAGAGTTCGAAGTGCTGGAAGACCATACCCACCCTGCTGCGCAGCTTGGGCAGGTCCGTGGCCGACGCCGTGACGCTGACGCCGTCGACCACGATGTCGCCCTTCTGGATCGGCTCCAGGGCGTTGACGGTCTTGATCAGGGTGCTCTTGCCCGAGCCCGAGGGCCCGAAGACCACCACGACCTCGCCCTTGCGGATCGAGGTGCTGCAATCGGCAAGCACCTGGAAGCTGCCATACCACTTGCTGACATTTCGTATCTCGATCATGTTGTCACCGGATGATCTGAATGCGTGACTGCAACTGCCGAACGAGCATCGAAAGCGACAGGCAGATCACGAAATAAACGACTGTGGCCACCAGATAGGCCTCCACTGGGCGATTGAAATTCTTCCCCGCCACCTCAAAGCCCTTGAGCAGGTCATAGGCGCCAATCGCGTAGACCAGCGAGGTGTCCTGGAACAGGATGATGGTTTGCGTCAGAAGCACCGGCAGCATGTTGCGAAACGCCT
>CAYYYC010000294.1:291-2268 GCA_964475695.1 uncultured Rubrivivax sp. | reverse complement strand
CCAGTCCCTCCATCGGTGTCCCGCGCACCGGGAAGAAGCGGATGAGGTGCTCCGGCGGAGGCAGCGGCATCACGTCCCGGATCCTCTGATCATCCGTCTGGCTGGTGCGGTCCGGAGGGCTTGCATAGGCGTCCTGGCCGGCTTGGGTGGACTTGGCGTTCATGCGGGGCTCCTGAAGCGTTCGTTTCCTGGGTTGGGGCTGGCGATGCGCCCGGCCGGGCCGAAAAAAAACCGCCGGGGGTTCCGGCGGTTTCTTGGGGGCTTGGCTTGCGTCTGATGGGGCTTACGCGAGGGCCTCTCCAACCGCCGGGCGGTGCGAGAACCAAAAGTAGCCGCAGAACAGATCAGCATTGCTCATGCGCTCGATGCTAGCACGGGCCGGCTTGCGCGGCCCTGACGCGCAGCGCCGAGACTCCGCGCCGGCCGGGCTGCTGCCGCCACTCACTGGCGCGGCGCCACCGGGAAGGGGCGCTGGCCCGGCGGGTTGTGGATCCGGTCCATGAGCTCCATCCAGCGCTCGGTGCGCCGCATGGCGTACTGGGCCCCAAAGCCTGCGGCCACCAGGCCGGCCAGGCCGAGCAGAACGAAAAAGACGATGCCAAAAGTCATGACGGGGCTCCCATTGCGTTGGCCTCGATTGTCGGCCGGGCTCGATACCTCAGTGGGCCCTGGGGTGTCTGCCCCCCGCTCCAGGCGCGGCCCCTGAACTCAGCCGGCCCGGGCCCTGAAGCCCGCGTCGTGCAGTGCCTGGAGCGTCTCCTGCACATGTCCAGGGTTGCGCGTGGCCAGCACCAACTCGACCTCCACACTTTGCGCCGACTGTGTGGAGAAAGCCCGCTGGTGGTGAACCTCCTCGATGTTGGCTCCGGCCTGGGCCACCACGGCCGTGATGCGCGACAGGATGCCCGGCACATCACGCGCCTCCACCTGGATGCGTGTCAGCCGCCCGGCGCGAACCATCCCGCGTTCGATGATCGCGGCCAGCAGGAGCGGATCGATGTTGCCGCCGCAAAGCACCAGCCCAACCCGCCGGCCGGCAAACCGGGCCCTGTGGGCCAGCAGGGCCGCCAGCGCGGCCGCTCCGGCGCCTTCGACCAGCGTCTTTTCGATCTCCAGCAGCATCACGATGGCCTGCTCGATGTCGGCTTCTTCCACCAGCAGCATGTCGTCCACATGGCGGCTGATCAACGCTTGGGTGAGCTGGCCCGGCTGCCCGACCGCGATGCCTTCGGCCAACGACGCGGTTCCGATCGCAAGCTCGGTGCCCTTCATTGCATTGAACACGGCCGGGAAGGCGCGAGTCTGCACCCCCACCACTTCGATTCCCGGGTGCAGGGACTTGGCTGCGATGGCAACGCCGGCGATCAGGCCGCCGCCGCCCACGGCCACCAGCAGGGCATCAAGCCCGGGTTGCTGGCGCAGCATCTCCAGCCCGACCGTGCCCTGGCCGGCCACGACCAAGGGGTCATCGAAGGCCGGAATGAAGACCAGACCTTCGCGTTCCGCCAGCTCCGCGGCGTGCGTGCGCGCTTCGTCGAAGGTCTGGCCATGCAGCACCACGCGGGCACCAAATCCTCTCGTTCGCTCCACCTTGACCTGCTGCGCGAACACGGGCATCACGATGGTCGCGGGCATGCCCAGCCGCTGGGCGTGGTGAGCCACGCCCTGCGCATGGTTGCCCGCCGAAGCGGCGATCACCCCGCGCCGGGCCTGCTGCGCCGACAGGCAGGACAGCCGGTTGAGTGCGCCGCGCTCCTTGAACGAGGCGGTGAACTGCAGGTTCTCGAACTTCAGAAAGACCTGCGCGCCGGTGATGGCCGACAGCGTGCGCGACTCCAGCAGGGGCGTCTCCATGACCTGTCCCCGGAGCCGCGTCGCCGCAGCCTCGATGTCGGCCAGTGTCACATCAGGCAGCGGCGCGGACATGTTGCGCGGTTCCTCGGAATTGCCGGGCGGCGCAGCGCAGGCCTCAGGCGG
>CAYYYC010000294.1:0-281 GCA_964475695.1 uncultured Rubrivivax sp. | reverse complement strand
CGCCCGAGTCCAGTGCCAGGTCGTTGCCGATCATCGCCACCCGGGTCAGCGCGTCCGGCCCGTTGCCGATGATGGTGGCTCCGCGAACCGGGTATTGGATGCGGCCGTTTTCCACCCAGTAGGCCTGGCTGGCGCTGAAGACGAACTTACCGCTGGTGATGTCCACCTGCCCACCGCCGAAATTCGTCGCGTACAGGCCCTTGCCGATGCTGCGCACGATCTCTTCGGGCGCATGGCCGCCGGCCAGCATGTAGGTGTTGGTCATGCGCGGCATGGGGATG
>CAYYYC010000293.1:0-2298 GCA_964475695.1 uncultured Rubrivivax sp. | reverse complement strand
GCCTTTACCGACCAGTTGCGCATCGAGCGCGAAACTCTCAAGAACAGCCTCTACGAAATGCTTTCAGACGGCCACCTGGACGACGAGGAAATCGAGGTGATCAACCGGGAAGCCAAACGGTTGCATCTCAGCGATGACGAAGTTCAGCGATTGATCATCAAGGCCAGGCAGGAGCGTGAGCTCAAGGAAGATGTCGCGATGCTGCCTCTGCACAAGATCGCCAGCAACCCGCCGCATGCGATCGAATACTTTCGATGGGCGCTGTCCAACCTCAGGCAGATCGGACTGATGACCTCGCGCGAGGAATTCGAGCGGATCGCAGGCGAGGGCGGCCGCTTGACCGAGGAAGAATTGCGGCTTTGGCGCGAGATTCAGGGCGCGCCGGAAAGCGCAGCAGACGCGCCCCGACGCTGAACTCGCCGAAGCGGCGCAGCCCAGTGGGCAACGCGAGGCCTGCTGCCCGCGCGAGCGGCGACACGCGTCTAAACCTTTACTTGGCCGCCATCTTGGCCTGTTGAGCCAGGCTCATCGCCGATGCGATCAATCCGGCCACTTCACCCATATGCCCTGGGACGATCATCGTGTTGTTCTTCTGCGCCAGCTGCCCGAAGGCATCGACCGCCCGCTCGGCCACCTTGAGCTGAACGGCCTGCTCGCCGCCTGGAGACTGGATCGCGGCCGCCACCTCGCGGATGGCCTGTGCCGTGGCAGTGGCCACTGAAACGATGGCTGCGGCCTCGCCTTCGGCCTTGTTGATTTCGGCCTGCTTCTCCCCCTCGCTCTTGGCGATGTAGGCCGCGCGCTCGCCCTCAGCCAGGTTGATCTGCTCCTGGCGTTTTCCTTCGGAGGCCGCAATCAGGGCTCGTTTCTCCCGCTCGGCGGTGATTTGAGCCTGCATCGAGCGCAGGATTTCGGCCGGTGGAGTCAAATCCTTAATCTCGTAGCGCAGGACCTTCACCCCCCAATTCAGGGCAGCTTCGTCCAACGCGTTGACCACGGTTGCATTGATCAGGTCTCTTTCTTCGAATGTCTTGTCCAGCTCCATGCGGCCGATCACGCTGCGCAGCGTCGTTTGAGCCAGCTGTGTGATGGCGATGATGTAGTCGGACGAGCCGTAGCTCGCACGCATCGGGTCGGTGACCTGAAAGTACAGGATGCCATCGACCTGGAGCTGGGTGTTGTCCTTGGTGATGCACACCTGGCTGGGGACATCCAGGGGCACCTCCTTGAGCGAATGCTTGTACCCGACCTTCTCGATGAAAGGGATGAGGAACTTCAGTCCCGGGGTCAGGGTACGGTCGTACTTGCCAAGACGCTCCACCACCCAAGCTTCCTGCTGGGGCACGATCTTGAAAGTGCGGACCACGAAAATGATGGCGATGACCAGAATGACAAGGGCGATTTCCATGGGCGCTCCTGGAGTGTTGCTTTGACGGGTGGATTCAGTTGACCGGGGTGAGTTCCAGGCGGTTGCCGTGGACGGCCACGATGCGATGTGCCCCTGGCGCTGGGTCGTGGCCGGGCTGCAGCGTCACATCCCACTCGCTGCCCCGATAAGACACCCGGGCGGTGCGGTCGTCGCGCCAATGGCTGACCTGCACAATCTGGCCGATGTCCATCTGCACATCAGGGTTCGACGGGGCCGGCTCAGACTTCGGCTCGTGGGCCCGCCGCGCATGCCACAGGGCAGTGGCACCCCCTCCAACCACGGCGGCCACAACCACCTGGGCGCTGGCCTGCAGGCCGATCCAGTCGGCCACCGCCGCCGCAGCGGCACCCAGCGCAAGCATCAGGAGGTAAAAGGTCCCGGTGGCCAGCTCGACGGCCACCAGGACGCCGGCAAGAATCCACCAGAAGGTCGACATCGAATCAAGCATGAAGGCCCCTCAGTACGGCGGCGCCTGACTCGGCGCACCGGGCAAAGTATCGCCGCGGCAGGCATCGCCCTGATTGAGCCCAGGGCTCTACACTTGCGCGTTTTCCCTGAGGCATGCGCCGTTGGAGGGCTGACCCTATGCTGCGATTCAACTTCCCCATCGTCATCATCGACGAGGATTACCGTTCCGAGAACACCTCGGGGATCGGCATTCGCGCGCTGGCTCAGGCCATCGAAAAGGAGGGCTGGGAAGTGCTGGGAACAACCTCCTATGGGGACCTGTCGTCCTTTGCGCAGCAGCAAAGTCGGGCCTCGGCTTTCATCCTCTCGATCGATGATGAGGAGTTCACGCCCGGCCCGGAACTCGATCCCGCGGTTCTCAACCTGCGCAAGTTCATTGAAGAGATCCGCTGGAAGAACGC
>CAYYYC010000292.1:0-2308 GCA_964475695.1 uncultured Rubrivivax sp. | reverse complement strand
GCGCACACCAAAAGTGCCCTGGCTGGGGAACTGCGGCGCGCCAAACGGACAGGCGTAGGAGCAGTAGCCGCAGCCGATGCACACGTCCTTGTCGTGCAGCACCACCCCGTCCTCGGTGCGGTAGAAGCAATCCACAGGACACACGGCCATGCAGGGCGCATCACTGCAGTGCATGCAGGCCACCGAGATGCTGCGCTCGCCAGGTTGGCCGTCGTTGAGGGTAACCACCCTGCGGCGGTTGACCCCCCAGGGAACATCGTGCTCGGCCTTGCAGGCCGTGACGCACCCGTTGCACTCGATGCAGCGCTCGGCGTCGCAAATGAATTTCATTCGTGCCATGACTAGACTCCGAACTCCTGGTTATGCCGCACGCTCGACTTGGCAGACCGTGGTCTTGGTCTCCTGCATCATCGTGACGATGTCGTATCCGTAGGTGGTGCCGGTGTTGACAGCCTCACCCCGCACGATGGGCGCCGCCCCTGAGGGGTAGTACTTCTTCATATCCACCCCTTGCCAAGACCCGGCAAAGTGGTAGGGCATGAAGGTGGTCGTCTTGTCCACCCGCTCCGTGACCTGGGCTCGCACCTTGAGCCTGGCGCCGGTGGGCATGGTCACCCACACCCACTCGCCATTGCGGATGCCTCGGTCGTTGGCTGCTGCCGGGTTGATCTCGATGAACATGTCCTGCTGCAGCTCGGCCAGGTAACGGTTGGAACGGGTTTCGTCGCCACCACCCTCGTACTCCACCAAGCGGCCGCTGGTGAGGATCAGCGGGAACTGCTTGCCCACGTCCTTGTTCTTCTCCTGCACGGTCTTGTACAGGATGGGCAGACGCCAACGGTTGGCCTGGTCCGCGTGGGTCGGATACTTCTCGACCAGATCCGGACGCGTGGAGTACAGCGGCTCGCGGTGCTGGGGAATCTGGTCGGGGAAGTTCCAGACGATGGCTCGCGCCTTGGCATTTCCGAACACATGGCAGCCATGGTTCTTCATGGTCACGCGCACGATGCCGCCGGAGCGGTCCGTCTTCCAGTTCTTGCCTTCCGCAGCCTTCTTTTCAGCCTCGGTCAACTCATCCCACCAGCCCAACTTCTTGAGCAACAAATGGTCAAACTCGGGGTAGCGGGTGGTGATGTCGGAACCCTTGGAGTGCGACCCGTCGGCAGCCAGCAGCGATTGGCCGTCGCGCTCCACGCCGAAGTTGGCGCGGAAGCAACCACCGCCTTCCATCACATGCTGTGAGTTGTTGTACAGGATGTGCGTGCCGGGGTGCTTGAGCTCGGGCGTTCCCCAACACGGCCAAGGCAGACCGAAGTACTCGCCGTCCAGCGAATAGCCGGTCTCCTTGTCGATGCCACCCTTGGCCTTGAGTGTGGTCGGGTCAAAGACATGCATGTTGCGCATGTGGGCCTTGAGACGCTCGGGGCTTTGACCGGTGTAGCCGATGGTCCAGACGCCACGGTTGATCTCGCGCAGGATGTCCTCCGGCACGGGCTCATCCTGGCCCTTGACCTTTTGCAGCTTGTAGTTCTTGACGAGCTGTTCGCCGAAGCCCAGCTTCTGCGCAAGCTGATAGAGGATCATGTGGTCGCTGCGTGACTCGTACAGCGGCTCCATCACCTTCTCGCGCCACTGGAGCGAGCGGTTGGAGGCCGTGACCGAGCCACTGGTCTCAAACTGCGTGCACGCCGGCAGCAGATAGACGGACCGGTTGGCGTTGAGGTCCTCGGGCTTGCCCGGCATGGCGGCCATGGCCGCAGTGGCCGAGGGGAAGGGGTCCACCACCACCGGCATGTCGAGCTTGTCCAGCGCGCGCTTGAGCTCCAGACCGCGGGTCTGCGAGTTCGGCGCGTGCCCCCAATAGAACATCGCGCGCAGGTTGCTGGGCTGATCGATGACTTCGTTCTTCTCCAGCACCGCATCGAACCACCGCGAAATGGTCAGCCCGGGCTTGTTCATCATCCCCGGTGCGTAGCGGCTCTTGATCCAGTCGAAGTCCACACCCCAGACGCCCGCGTAGTGCCTGAAGGCGCCATCGGCAATGCCGTAATAGCCCGGCAGCGAGTCGGGATTCATGCCGACATCGGTGATGCCCTGCATTGTCGTGGCCGCGGAAGATGTTGGCACCGCCGCCGCTGACGCCCACATTGCCCAGCGCGAGCTGCAACAGGCAGGACACCCGGACCTTGGCGTTGCCGATGGTCGATTGCGTGTGCCCGACGCACCACACCAGCGTGCTGGGCCGGTTCTCCGACATCACCTTGCCCACGTTGTCGCAGGTCTCTCCATCCACGCCGGAGGCATCGAA
>CAYYYC010000291.1:0-2329 GCA_964475695.1 uncultured Rubrivivax sp. | reverse complement strand
CCGGCGTTGTTGAGCGCTTCGAACGCCATTCCTGCGCTCATGGCGCCGTCGCCGATGATGGCCACCGCCCGGCGGTCTTCGCCCTTGAGCTGCGCAGCCAGCGCCATGCCCAACGCGGCCGATATCGATGTCGACGAGTGCGCGGTGCCGAAGGTGTCGTACTCGCTTTCATCCCGCCGCGGGAAGCCCGACAGGCCGCCAAGCTGGCGCAGGGTGTGGAAGCGCTCCCGCCGTCCCGTGAGGATCTTGTGGGGATAGGTCTGATGGCCCACATCCCAGACAAGCCGGTCGAATGGCGTGTTGAAGACGGTGTGCAGCGCGATGGTCAGCTCAACCGTGCCAAGGTTGCTCGACAGATGGCCGCCCGTCTTGCCGACCGAATGCAGCAGGAATTCACGCAGCTCACGCGCCAGGAGCTTGAGATCCAAGCGGGAAAGCCTTCGAAGGTCCGCGGGGCTTTCGATGGATTGCAGCAGGGAGTGGTTGGGTGTGGCCATTGGATCGCTCCGGCAGTCAGGGGTCTGGCGTCAATGCTGACGCCGCACCACTAGATCGGCGAGTTCGCGCAGTCGTTGAGTGTCTGTCAGGCCGCTGGCGTCCAGGGCTCTCAGTGCCTGCTCATGCAGCGCCAGGGCATGGCGCTGGGCGCCCTGCAGTCCCATCAGGGAAACATAGGTGGGCTTGGACTGCTCCTGATCCTTGCCCGCCGTCTTGCCCAGCGCTGCAGTGTCCTGGGTCACATCCAGGATGTCATCGATGACCTGAAAGGCCAGGCCGATGGCATGGCCATAGTCGCGCAGAGCTTCTCGGCACGCCGGTGAAGCCCGGCCACAAGCCGCACCGAGCTCCACGCTGGTGCGCAGCAGCGCACCGGTCTTGAGTTCATGCATCTGCTGCAGATCGCTCTCGCTGAGTCGACGCCCCACGCTGGCCAGGTCAATGGCCTGGCCACCCGCCATGCCGCCATGCCCGGCGCCACGCGCCAGAAGGCCCACCAGGCGAGCCTGAAGCGCGGGCTCGATCTCGTCTGGGTCTTGAGGGGTGAGCAGCTCAAAGGCCAGCGCCTGCATGGCGTCGCCCGCCAACAGGGCTTGAGCCTGCCCGAAGTGGACATGGACAGTGGGCTTGCCCCGGCGGAGCACATCATTGTCCATGCACGGCATGTCGTCATGGACAAGTGAGTACGCGTGGATGAGTTCCACCGCACAGGCTGCTCTGAGCGAAGCCTTGCGGTCCCCTTGGACGGCCTGCGCTGCGGCCAGAACCAGCAGCGGGCGCAGACGCTTGCCGCCATCCAGCACGCCGTAGCGCATGGCCTGGCCA
Source organism: uncultured Rubrivivax sp. (assembly GCA_964475695.1). Classification (GTDB taxonomy): domain Bacteria; phylum Pseudomonadota; class Gammaproteobacteria; order Burkholderiales; family Burkholderiaceae_C; genus RFTU01. The sequence goes on along the minus strand of CAYYYC010000291.1, from coordinate 1,006 downwards.
AGCCCTGCAGGCGCGCAGGCCGGAACCCAGCGCGACAGGGCTTCTTCGATGACGCCGTGTTCCAGGCGCATCCACGCCTGCAGGCCCACGGGATTCACGGGGCTCTCCAAGGCTTGAGCTGGCCCTCTTCGAGCACCTTGACCTGATCCTCCACCGCCTGGAGCCTTTCGCGGCAAAACCCCAAGAGTTCGGCGCCGCGTCGGTAGGCCGCGAGCATCTCGTCGAGGGGCAACTGGCCCGACTCCATCGCCTGAACCAGCGTGTCGAGTTCTGCCAGCGCGTCTTCGTAGCGCTCAGGCAGGGGCGATGATGCCGCCGGGGTACTTTCCTCAGGCTTGGGCGACTTTTTCATGGTCGGACGGATGGAAACGGTGATTGTAGGGGGCGGACCAATTGTCAACTCTCGTTGACAGCCACCGGTGCCATCTTGGCGCCAATTCCGCACTGCCGGGGTGGGTAGAATCTTGTCCCCCCACGCCGTGCGCGCTTGAGGCACCATGGCGGTTTTGGGATGCCGCAGTCGGGCTTCAACCCGGCTGTCCGCGCGGGGTCGGTCGGCCGCGGGGCCGGTCGGTCGGTTGACATTGGTTTTTGGAGAGCCCTGGGGATCATGTCGGACCTGAGCATCGGGCTTGAAGCCCTGGAGCGTGGTCGCTCGCAGCTTTCAGTCGAGGCCTATTTCAGTGAGGCACTGTTCAAGCAGGAACAGCGTCTCATCTTTCAGTTCGAGCCGCGCTACCTCGGGCACGAATTGGCGGTTCCCGGGGCCGGGGACTATTTCGCCTTGCCGGCGGAGTCCGAGGGGAGGGCCTTGGTGCGCACGACTCGCGGGGTGGAGTTGATCTCCAACGTCTGCCGCCACCGTCAGGCCGTGATGCTCAAGGGGCGCGGCAACACCAAGCAGCATGTGGTGTGCCCCCTTCACCGCTGGACCTACGACCTTCACGGCAAGCTCGTGGGGGCGCCGCACTTTGCCGATGACCCTTGCCTGAACCTGCGCAACTAC
>CAYYYC010000290.1:0-2331 GCA_964475695.1 uncultured Rubrivivax sp. | reverse complement strand
CGATCACTCGCGGGGCTTTTTTCATGGGCCCGCCGTGGAAGGCCTGGAAACCAGGTCGAGGATCAGATCGATCACCCGTCCAGGCTGCTCATGCACGATCCAATGGGAAGCATCCGGCACTTCGATCAGCCGAAGCCTGGGCACCCAGCCTGAGAGCCCCTGCAGCAAGCCCGGCAGCAAGGCCGCATCGCCAAGTCCCCACAGCACAGTGGTGGGCACCGTCACGGTCACATCCTCAGGCCTGAAGGCCACCTGGTGGATCGGGGAGTCCGGGCCGATCGGGGGGCGCAAAGGCGAGGCCCGATAGTAGTTCAGCCCGCCCTCCAGTCCGGCCTGCCAAAGTTCCCGATACCGGGCCTTTTGACTTTCCGTCAGCCATGATGGTGTGCTGCCTTGTTCACCGGCGGGACTCTGGGGCGTGAAGAAGGCCCACAACCGGCGAAAGTCGTCTTCCCGCAGCCGTGTTGCGGCATCGGGACGGCAGAGAAAATTCATGTAGGCGCTGGCTCTCGCCTGTCGCGGATTCAGTGTCAATTCGCGCAAAAACGCCGCAGGATGTGGGGAATTGATGATCAGAAGATGCCTGATGAGGCCAGGATGCCGGGCCGCGAGGTTCCAGGCCACCGCGCCACCCCAATCGTGGGCCACGAGCAGGTCGAGGGGCGCCCCCCAATGCGAAATCAGGGCCGCCACATCGGCCACGAGGTGTCTGGGCCGGTAGGCCCTGACCTCCGAAGGCGCCGAGGAATCGGCGAATCCCCTGAGGTTCGGCGCCACCGCTTCCACCCGTCCGTCCAGGCCCCGCAGGACTTCATCCCAGGCGAATGCGGCCTCAGGGAACCCGTGCAACAGCAGTGCGCGCGGAAGGGGTTTGTCCGAGCGGTTGCGTCGCAGGGTCAAGCGAATCCCGTGGGGCAGGTCCGCCACGGACGCAGGCCCGAGCCCGCCCGGCAGAGCGGAGGCAGCGGCCGCGTTGACGGAAATGGGGTCTGACCCCATCAGGACTTCCAGGCATGAAGAGCCTGGGCGAGGTCGGCCACCCCGGCCTTGTTGAGGGCCGAAAACAGGACGACCCCGACGTCGGACTCGTCGGTCACATGAGGCTCGAGCGCCTGGGTGCAGGCCTGCAGGGATTGCTGGGCCTGGCGGCGGTTGAGCTTGTCGGCCTTGGTGAGCACCACCACCAGGCGGACTTGCCCGCTGCCCACCCGCGGGGCGATGAAGGACAGAAGCTGCTCGTCCAGCGCGGTCAAGCCCAGACGCGAGTCGACCAGAAGGACCACGCCGCTCAAACTGCGACGCAACTCCAGATAGTCGGCCATCACCTGCTGCCAACGCAGCTTGGCCTGGCGCTCGACGGCGGCATATCCATAGCCCGGGAGGTCGGCCCACAGCGCATTCGGAGCCTCACGGGGGCCCAGCTCGAAGAGGTTGATGTGCTGGGTGCGCCCGGGCGTTTTCGATGCGAACGCCAACCGACGCTGCTGAGCCAGTGTGTTGATCGCGGTGGACTTGCCGGCGTTGGAACGACCCACAAAGGCGATTTCACACAACTCGGTGGCCGGCAGCTGATCCAGGCGGCTGGCCGTGGTCAGGAAGCGCGCTCCGTGGGCCCAGGCCATCGCCGCGTCGGCCACATCGTGGGCTGGCGGCTGGGTCCCTTGGGCTGCTGGGGTGGGGCGGCGTCCGTTTGTCATGGAGCATTGTAAAATCTGCCGGTTTTGGTCGTCCCATCTACAAATGCGGTCATGAAGGCTCTCAAACTCACCCTGGCTTTGGCCTGCATCACGGCCTGTTGCGCCGCTCTGGCCGCCAAGCCCGCCGCAGCGCCGGCGCCCGATTTGGCCAAAGGCCAGGCCACGGCTCAGGTCTGCGCGGCTTGCCACGCAGCCGACGGAACCCGGGGCAGCCCCGCCAACCCGATTCTGGCGGGACAGCATCCGGAATACCTGGTCAAGCAGCTGCAGGAGTTCAAGTCCGGCAAGCGCAAGAACGCCATCATGGCCGGGTTCGCCGCCACGTTGTCCGATGAGGACATGCGCAATGTGGCGGCGTTTTACGCCAGCAAGTCGGTCAAGCCAGGAGCAGCGAAGGACAAGGACTTGGCCGCGCTGGGCGAGAAGATCTACCGCGGCGGGATATCGGATCGCAACATCCCCGCGTGCGCCGGCTGCCACAGCCCCACGGGCGCAGGCATTCCAGCCCAGTATCCCAGGGTGGGGGGGCAGCATGCGGACTACACCGAAGCGCAACTGCTGGCGTTTCGCATTGGTCAGCGCGGCAACAGCCTGCAGATGACGCAAATCGCCGCCAAGATGAACGACCGCGAAA
>CAYYYC010000289.1:2033-2332 GCA_964475695.1 uncultured Rubrivivax sp. | reverse complement strand
GGGCAGGGATGTGATCGTGGGCGTCAACAAGTACAGGCCGCAGCAGCAGGACAGGGTCGACATCCTGGAGGTCGACAATGTCAAGGTTCGTGAGGGTCAGATCGCTCGGCTCCAGCGCGTTCGGGCCACCCGCGATGGCCAAAAGGTGCAGGCGGCGCTGGCGGCGCTGACCCAATGCGCACGCTCCGGTCAGGGCAACCTGCTGGAGCTGTCGATTGAGGCCATGCGGCAGCGAGCCACGGTAGGGGAGGTCAGCGATGCGTTGGAAACTGTTTTCGGGCGCCACCGCGCCGACATCC
>CAYYYC010000289.1:1662-2023 GCA_964475695.1 uncultured Rubrivivax sp. | reverse complement strand
TCTCGGCGTTCGCCCAGGAACATGGCCGGCGGCCCAGGGTGATGATCGCCAAGCTGGGCCAGGATGGCCATGACCGTGGCGCGAAGGTGGTGGCCACGGCCTTTGCTGACCTGGGGTTCGACGTCGACATGGGCCCGCTGTTCCAGACGCCAGAGGAATGCGCGCGCCAGGCGGTCGAGAACGATGTGCATGCCGTCGGAGTCTCGACCTTGGCTGCAGGCCACAAGACGCTGGTGCCGGCGATCATCGAGGAGCTCAGGAAGCAAGGTGCCGACGACATCATCGTGTTTGTGGGCGGCGTGATTCCACAACAGGACTATCAGTTCCTCCTTGACGCGGGCGTCAAGGGCATCTACGGCCC
>CAYYYC010000289.1:0-1652 GCA_964475695.1 uncultured Rubrivivax sp. | reverse complement strand
AGGTCTCTGCGCTGATGGCGGCTGAGGCCTTTTCCCCGGAGTCCCTGAGCTTGGCGATCGCCGGCGGCCCGGGTGACGGCCAGCGTCGCGCGATGGCCAAGGCCATCACGCTTCTGGAGAGCAGCCGGGCAGATCACCGGGCGCTCGCCGATGCGCTGCTTCATGCGGTGCTGCCGCATTCGGGTCGGGCGTTCCGTCTGGGGATCAGCGGCGTGCCGGGCGTTGGCAAGAGCACCTTCATCGAGGCGCTGGGCCTCATGCTCATCGGGCTTGGCCACCGCGTGGCGGTGTTGGCCGTGGATCCATCCTCGCGAGTGAGCGGCGGCTCCATCCTGGGCGACAAGACCCGCATGGAGCGGCTGTCTGTGCACCCTCAGGCCTTCATCCGGCCCAGCCCGAGCAGCGGCACCCTCGGCGGCGTGGCGCAGATGACGCGCGAGTGCATGCTGGTTTGCGAGGCTGCGGGCTACGACGTCGTGATTGTGGAGACCGTCGGCGTGGGCCAGAGCGAGACTGCCGTGGCGGGCATGACCGACCTGTTTGTCCTGATGCAGCTGCCCAACGCCGGCGACGAGCTCCAGGCCATCAAGAAGGGCGTGATGGAGCTGGCGGACCTGGTGCTCATCAACAAGGCGGACATCGACGCCGATGCGGCCACGCGGGCGCAGGCCCAGATCCAGTCTTCCCTCAGGATCCTGGGGCTGCACGGCAATCCCGAACGGGTCCATCACGATGATCGCCTGTGGCAGCCGACGGTCATGCAACTCAGCGCTCTCAAGGGGCAGGGGCTCGATGAGTTCTGGCAGGCTGCGTTGGAATTCAGACGGCTGCAGACAGCGTCCGGGCGCCTTCATGGCCGGAGAGTCAGGCAAGCCCGGGACTGGATGTGGGAGCGAATCGATGCCGGGCTGAGGCAGCGCTTTCAGGAGCATCCGGCGGTGCAGTCGGCGCTGGCGCAGACCCTGCAAGCGGTCGAGGATGGCTCCATCGCCGCTTCGGTGGCGGCCCGCCGGCTGCTCGAGCGAATGGACTGACCCGGGGCAACGAGCCTCGTCAAGACAACACGGGAGACCCCAGATGCACGATATCCACCAGTTGCTCGAGGCCAAGCGCGCGAAGGCGCGGCTTGGTGGTGGCCAGAAGCGTATCGAAGCTCAGCATGCCAAGGGAAAGCTCACCGCGCGCGAGCGGCTTGAGCTGCTCTTCGATGCGGAAACCTTCGAGGAATGGGACATGTTCGTCGAGCATCGGTGCGTGGACTTCGGCATGGCCGAGAACAAGATTCCAGGCGACGGGGTGGTCACAGGCTACGGGATGATCAACGGCCGCCTGGCGTTCGCCTACAGCCAGGACTTCACCGTCTTTGGAGGTGCGCTGTCGGAGACGCATGCCGAGAAGATCTGCAAGATCATGGAGCAGGCGATGAAGGTCGGTGCGCCGGTGATCGGGCTCAACGACTCCGGCGGTGCCCGAATCCAGGAAGGCGTGGCCTCTCTGGGCGGGTATGCCGATGTCTTTCAGCGCAATGTTCTGGCCTCAGGCGTCATTCCCCAGATCAGCATGATCATGGGCCCCTGCGCCGGCGGCGCGGTCTACAGCCCGGCCATGACGGACTTCATCTTCATGATCAAGGCCTCGTCGTACATGTTCGT
>CAYYYC010000288.1:0-2333 GCA_964475695.1 uncultured Rubrivivax sp. | reverse complement strand
TGAGGGCCGGCTCAGCCGACCGGTATTTCCAGGAAAACGACGAGACCACCAACCCCAACGCCGACAAGCTGGTGCCCGAGGGCATCGAGGGCCGGGTGCCCTACAAGGGTTCAATGGTCGGAATCGTGTTTCAGATGGCCGGTGGGCTTCGCGCGGCCATGGGCTACTGCGGCTGCGCAAGCCTCGCGCAGACGCACGAGCAGGCCGAGGTCGTGCAGATCACGGCAGCGGGAATCCGCGAGAGCCATGTTCACGATGTGCAGATCACCAAGGAAGCGCCCAACTACCGCATGGAGTAGGGCGGGCAACGATGACGCGAGCGCAAGGCAAGGCTGCGGCCATGCCCTTCATCCTGGTGGCGGTTCTGATCGACATGGTTTCGATCGGCCTGATCATTCCCGTCCTGCCTGCCCTGGTCGGGCGGTTCGTTGCCGATCCCGTGGACCATGCCCTGTGGTACGGCGTGGTGTCGTTTGCCTTTGGCATCGCCAACTTCTTCGGCGCGCCGATCCTCGGTCGGTTGTCTGACCGGTACGGCCGCAGGCCTGTGCTGCTGCTGGGCTTCCTGGGCCTGTCCCTGAGTTTCTTCGCCACCGCAGCCGCCCAGGCGCTGTGGGTGCTCATTGCCGTGCGAGCCGCCGGGGGCGCCCTGCAGGCCAATGCCGCAGTCGCTCATGCTTATGTGGCCGACATCAGCGCCGCCGAGGAGCGCGCCAGGCGGTTTGGGCTGCTGGGGGCGATGTTTGGCGTGGGCTATGTTCTGGGCCCCGTTGTGGGAGGAATCCTTGGCGACATTGATCTGAACCTGCCGTTTTACATCGCAGGTGCCCTGGCGGTTGTCAACACCTTCTATGGGTGGCTGATCCTGCCGGAATCGCTGCCTGCTGACAGGCGCACGCCCTTCGATTGGCGGCTGGCCAATCCCATCAGCTCGCTCAAGGGCCTTTCGGCGCTCGCGGGCGTCAAGCCGCTGTTGTGGGTGGTGGCCTTGTCCAACCTGGCGCAGTTCATTCTCCACATGACCTGGGTGCTTTACTGCAGCTTCCGGTTCGGTTGGGGCCCCAAGGAAAACGGGTGGTCGCTGTTCGTGGTGGGTGTGGTGGCTGCGGTGGTGCAGGGCGGGCTCATGCGTTGGCTGCTGGAGCGTCTGAGCCCCGAGCAGTTGGTGCAGTTGGGCCTGGTTTCCTCTGCGCTGGCCTACCTGTGTTGGGGCCTTGCCCCCGAGGGCTGGATGATGCTGGCCATCGTGGCATTCAACCTTCTCGGATTCACCATCGGGGCATCGGTCCAAAGCCTGATCTCCAATGCCGCGTCGGACCGGCAGCAGGGCACGGCCATGGGCTCAGTGGCTTCGCTGACCAGCGCGATGGCGGTTGTCGCACCGGTCATCGGAGCGTTGCTGCTGGGGTCCGTTTCGCACCTGGACCCCTCGCACTGGATGGTGGGCCTGCCTTTCTTTGCCTGCTGTGCCCTGCAGCTGATCGGGGCCTGCATTGCGGTCCGACACTTTTGGCTGCGGCGCAAAGGGCAGGCGACAGCCCAGGCGGCCGCCCCCTTCTGAACGGGCTGTCCGCCCCGCACCACCAAGCCGCATGACGATGAACCACCAGAAGATTCTGATCCTCGACTTTGGCTCGCAGGTTACCCAGCTCATCGCACGCCGGGTGCGCGAGGCCAATGTCTATTGTGAGATCCATCCCAACGACGTCGGCGATGAATTCATTCGCGAATTCGCGCCGCAGGGAATCATCCTGTCGGGGTCGCATGCCAGCACCTACGAAGATCATCAGCTGCGAGCGCCTCAGGCGGTCTGGGACTCAGGGGTGCCGGTGTTGGGCATCTGCTACGGCATGCAGACCATGGCCGTGCAGTTGGGCGGCAGGGTTTCCTGGAGCGAAACTCGCGAATTCGGCTATGCGGAGGTCAGGGCCAGGGGCCATACCCTGCTGCTCGATGGCATCGAGGACTTTCGCACGGACCAGGGCCACGGCATGCTGAGAGTCTGGATGAGCCATGGTGACAAGGTCACTGAATTGCCCCCGGGCTTCAAGGTCATGGCCAGCACCCCCAGCTGTCCGATTGCCGGCATGGCCGATGAGAGCCGGCGCTACTACGCCTTGCAGTTTCATCCCGAGGTCACCCACACCGTCCGCGGGGCGGAAATCATCCGGCGCTTCGTGGGCGGGATATGCGGCTGCTCTGGAGACTGGGTCATGGGCAGCTACATCGACGAGGCGGTGGACCGCATCCGCCAACAGGTGGGGAGTGACGAGGTCATCCTGGGGCTCTCGGGCGGCGTGGACTCTAGCGTTGCTGCGGCGCTGATCCACCGC
>CAYYYC010000287.1:0-2343 GCA_964475695.1 uncultured Rubrivivax sp. | reverse complement strand
CACCAGGCCATGGATGTAGACATCGCGGAAGGGCACGGTGCCGGTGAAGTGCCGGGTCATCATGATCATCCTGGCCACCCAGAAGAAGATGATGTCGTAGCCGGTCACCAGCACGGAGGAAGGCAGGAAGAGGTCCCGCTCGACCGTGCGCTCGGGCCAACCGAGAGTGGAAAACGGCACCAGAGCCGATGAATACCATGTGTCGAGCACATCAGGGTCGCGCGTCAGGTCGCCGCTGTAGCCGGCAGCGGTTGCCTGGCTCCGGGCCTCGTCCTCGCTGCGGGCCACGAAGATTTCCCCGCCACTGCCGTGCCAGGCAGGAATCTGGTGGCCCCACCAGAGCTGTCTGCTGATGCACCAGTCCTGAATGTGGGTCATCCATTGGTTGTAGGTGTTGACCCACTGCTCGGGCACGAAGCGCACTTCGCCGCTGCCGACGGCCTCGACGGCCTCCTGGGCGATCGACTTGCCCGTGGCGCCTGGCTTGGTCATGGCCACGAACCACTGATCGGTGAGCATCGGCTCGATGACCTGTCCCGTGCGGGCGCAGCGGGGCACCATCAGGCGGTGCTTTCGCGCCTCGACCAACAAACCCTGTGCTTCCAGAAGCTGCACCACCCGTTTGCGGGCCTCGAAGCGATCGAGCCCGCGCAGCTCAGCCGGGATCTCAGGCATGTCGGCAACGACCCTCGCATCAAGGTCGAAGATGGTGAGCATCGGGAGGCCGTGCCGCAGCGCCACCGCGTGATCATTGGCGTCGTGCGCGGGGGTCACCTTGACCGCTCCGGTGCCGAATTCGCGATCGACATAGGCGTCAGCGATCACTGGAACGAGCCGGCCGGTGATCGGCAGCCGCACCTGGCGTCCCACCAGCGCGCCATAACGCTCATCCTGCGGATGGACCATGACAGCCGTGTCGCCAAGCAGGGTTTCCGGGCGCGTGGTGGCCACGACCAGAGAGTCGTTGCCGCCCTGGACCGGGTAGCGGATGTGCCAGAGCCAACCGTCTTCCTCCTGGCTCTCCACCTCGAGGTCTGAGACAGCCGACTTCAGGGCCGGGTCCCAGCTGACCAGGCGCTTTCCGCGGTAGATCAACCCTTCCTCGTGGAGGCGCACGAAAGTCTCGGTCACCACGCGCGAGAGCCGCTCGTCCATGGTGAAGTACTCGTGGTCCCAGCTCACGCTGGCGCCCATGCGGCGCATCTGCCGGGTGATGGTGCTGCCGCTGTGGTCCTTCCAGTCCCAGATTCGCGCCACAAAGTTCGTGCGGCCCAATTCGTGGCGGCTTGTGCCCTGCTGTTCCAGCTGCCGCTCCACGACGATCTGGGTGGCGATGCCGGCATGGTCGGTGCCGGGAACCCAAAGCGTGTTGTCTCCCCGCATGCGATGCAAGCGAGCCAGCGCGTCCATGATGGTCTGGTTGAACGCGTGACCCATGTGCAGGGTCCCTGTCACATTGGGCGGCGGCAGCTGCATGCAGAAGGACGGCCTGGACGGATCCAGGCTGGGCTTGTAGGTGCCTTCCCGCTCCCAGACGGGCCCCCAATGGGCCTCGACGGTGGCAGGATCGAAAGACTTGGAGAGCTCAGACATCTGGATGGGCAAGGTGCAGAACAGGCCTGTTTCGGCGCAGGTCGCGATTGTAGGTTGTGGTAACTTGCCCACCGGCGCAGACAGGTGGCCGGTGGAACCGGAAAAGATGAGAGAGATTCGAGGCGCAGGCCAACGGCCTGGATTGCAGGGACTTGTGGCCCGCGCAGCGTGTGTCTCCTGGCGTGGCCTGGCGTTGGCGGGCTGTGATGAGCCTACGATTGCGGACGGCCCGGAGTCGACGGGCGCCGTGGGTCGATGATGTCCGATGCCCTGCTGCGGCAACTCAACCGCGAACAGTTGGCGGCAGTCACTTTGCCGCCTCAGCCCTCGCTGATCCTGGCCGGGGCGGGCTCCGGGAAGACGCGCGTGCTGACGACCCGGATCGCCTGGTTGATGCAAACCGGCCAGGTTTCCCCCGGGGGCGTGATGGCGGTCACGTTCACCAACAAGGCGGCCAAGGAGATGCTCACCCGCCTGTCGGCCATGCTGCCGGTGAATGTGCGCGGGATGTGGATCGGCACCTTTCACGGCCTTTGCAATCGATTCCTGCGTGCGCACTGGAAGGTGGCGCAATTGCCGCAGGGCTTCCAGATTCTGGACAGTGCGGACACGGTTTCGGCGGTCAAGCGGGTGATCAAGGCGATGAACCTCGACGAGGAGCGCTTCGTTCCCAAGCAGGTGGCCTGGTTCATTGCCGCGAGCAAAGAAGACGGGAGCCGTCCCGGTGATGTCGACATCCGCGATGTCCAC
>CAYYYC010000286.1:0-2344 GCA_964475695.1 uncultured Rubrivivax sp. | reverse complement strand
GAGCTTGGGCAGGTACATCTGCTTTTGCTCATCGGTGCCATGCGCATGCAGGCACTCGTAGGCGCCGTGGGTCAGGCCCGGGTACATGGTCCAGGCCTGGTTGGCGCTGTTGAGCATCTCGTAGAAGCACTGGTTGACGGTGTGCGGCAGACCCTGTCCGCCGTAGGCCGGATCGCAACTCAATGAGGGCCATCCGCCCTGCACATACTGCTCATAGGCCTGCTTGAATCCCTCGGGCGGCGTGACTTCATGGCTCTCCCGGTCAAGGCTGCAGCCCTGGCGGTCACCGACCGCATTGAGCGGGTAGAGCACTTCAGCGGCAAACTTTCCGCCCTCCTCAAGCACAGCATCGATCGTAGGAACGTCGAGGTCGGCGTGGGCGGGGAGCTCCCTGAGCTTGGCACTGACATCGATGAGTTCGTGCAGCACAAACTTCATGTCTCGCAGGGGGGGGGTGTACACGGGCATTCGATGGCTCCAGCAGGCAAGGGTCGGTTGAGGTTTGGTGGGCGCCTGAGGGCAGGTCAGTGCGTTGCGCGCATCATTCTGCGGCCCGCCGCGGTCAGGCATGGTGAGGTGATCCTCAGAAAGCCCGCCTGCGTCCTTTCCAGCGCCTGGGGGCTTCGAAGAAAGCGGGCATCGTGGTGCAGTGCCAGGATCAGCCCGTGCAATTCGAACAGGATCTGGGCTGCGTCGGTTTCAGGGCGCAAATGCCCTTCGTCGATCGCCATGTGGATTGCCCTGTCCAGCGCCTGTTGCCACGAGCGGACCATGCTGACCAGCGCGTCGCGCACTGGCCCGGGTCTGTCGTCAAACTCCACGGCGCCGCTGATGTAGATGCAGCCCGAGTCGAGCTCCACGGCCACCCGGTTGATCCACCGCCCAAACAGAGCCTGAAGGCGCGGCAGGCCGCGGGGCTCGCGAATGGCCGGGAAGAAGACCTCCTCTTCGAACCTCGCGTGGTATTGGCGGATCACGCAGATCTGCAGCTCCTCGCGGGAGCCAAAGTGCGCAAAGACCCCCGACTTGCTCATGCCCGTCATTTCTGCCAACGCACCGATGGACAGTCCCTCAAGCCCCGCATGAGCGGCCAGGCCCAGCGCCGCGTCAAGGATGGCTGCCTTGGTCTGCTGGCCCTTCTGATGACCCGCCCTTTCGTGGCGCGGGTGGGCCGAGGGTCGCTCCGGGGTGGGCAATGCTCGAAGGTTCATGGCGAGTCGCATTTTACGAACGATCGTGCTATTTTGATATTCCCATTTCACGGTCCGTTGCGGTTGAGCAGGCGGGCCCCCTGGGTTACGCTTGGCGCTCAAGAGGTGCGTCGATGGATGTTCTCCAGTTGGACTGTTCGGGCCGTCCCCAGGCGTGGATGACGGTCAGGGAAGCCGCCGTGCTCTACGCCACCGATGAAGTGGCGTGGACGCTTGGAGAGCCCTTTCGGGTGCTTCGGGGCGGCTTTCAGCGTTGCAGTGGATTGCAGTCCCGAATCGACCTGCACCCGATCCTGGCCGTGCGCGGTGCCATCCCCACTCGCGCGTGGCGTCAGACCCCGACTCTGAGCAACCCCAAGCTTTTCGCAAGAGACCGGCGCCTGTGCGCCTACTGCGGCGGGCGATTCCGCGAGGAGGATCTCACGCGCGAGCACATCGTGCCCACCTCGCGCGGCGGACTCGACACCTGGATGAACTGCATCACCGCCTGCCGCGCCTGCAATGGCCGCAAAGGCAATCGCCTGCCGGAGGAGTCAGGGATGCATCCCCGGTATCTCCCGTATGTCCCCAGCCTGCATGAAGACATGATCCTGCGGGGCCGCCGCATTCTGACCGACCAGATGGAGTTCCTCCTGGCCGGAGTCCCGCGCAACAGTCGCCTGCGCAGCGCGGTGCCCGCCGCCTCGGCGGGCTGAGGCAAAGAAAAAACCCGGCCGAAGCCGGGTCTCGAAGCCGCAGCAACCGAGCGCGCGAGGCGCTCGGCCCTGCTTCTGGCCCTCAGGGCTTGCCGCCCGTCGGGAACGGCCAAGCAGCCGCGGGGCTGATTGCCGTCTTCGCCGCAGGGGCTGCAGGGGCAGCCGGGGCAGCAGGCTTCTTCGCAGCCGGCTTCTTGGCAGGCTTCTTCTTGGCAGCGGCCTTCTTGGCAGGCTTCTTCGCAGCAGCCTTCTTCGCAGCCGGCTTCTTCGCAGCGGCCTTCTTGGCAGGCTTCTTCGCAGCAGCCTTCTTCGCAGCCGGCTTCTTCGCAGCGGCCTTCTTGGCAGGCTTCTTCGCAGCAGCCTTCTTCGCAGCCGGCTTCTTCGCAGCGGCCTTCTTGGCAGGCTTCTTCGCAGCAGCCTTCTTCGCAGCCGGCTTCT
>CAYYYC010000285.1:0-2348 GCA_964475695.1 uncultured Rubrivivax sp. | reverse complement strand
CTGGGCGGCTTTGAACCCGCTCTCGCGCATACGCCACAGCCTTCTGGTACGCGCGCTCGCAGACGGCGATCCCCTGCACCCCAACAGCGAAGCGAGCGGCGTTCATCATGATGAACATGGCCTCCAGGCCGCGGTTTTCCTGGCCGACCAGGTGTCCGATGGCGCCGCCGTGGTCACCGTACTGCAGCACCGCCGTCGGACTCGCCCTGATCCCCATCTTGTGCTCGATCGAGACACAGTGAACATCGTTTCGCTCCCCCAGCGTTCCGTCGGGGCGCACCAGAAACTTCGGGACGATGAACAGCGAGATCCCCCTAACGCCTTCCGGGGCACCTTGCACCCGGGCAAGCACCAGATGCACGATGTTCTGCGCCATGTCGTGCTCGCCATAGGTGATGTAGATCTTCGTCCCGAAGATCCTGTAGGTTCCATCGGCCTGAGGCACTGCGCGGGTCCGAACCAGCGAGAGGTCGGACCCCGCCTGCGGCTCGGTCAGATTCATGGTTCCGGTCCAGGTTCCGTCCACCATTTTGGGAATGTAGAGCGCCTGCTGCTCGGGCGAGCCCGCAGTCAGCAGAGCCTCGATAGCACCATCGGTGAGCAGAGGGCACAGCGCAAAGCTCAGGTTGGCGCTGTTGAGAATCTCGCCGCACGCCGCGCCGATCGTCTTGGGCAGCCCCTGGCCGCCAAAGTCGACCGGATGCTGCAGCCCCTGCCATCCCCCTTGGGCGAATTGTGCGAACGCCTCCTTGAAGCCGGGGGGGGTGGTGACCTTGCCGTCTCTCAAATCGGATGGGTTCTGGTCGCCCGGCCAATTCAGGGGCGCGATGACATCCTCGTTGAGCCTGGCGCATTCCTCGAGTACGGCCGCTGCCGTCTCGGGCCCGGCATCCTCAAACCCCGGGAGGCTGGAGACGGCGTGCAGGCCGGCAAGCTCGTTCATGGCGAAAAGCATGTCCTTGACCGGGGCTCGGTACGTCATGGTGATCCTTTGAATGAATTGAGGCTCGGGAAGCCCGCGCCGGTCTCTCAGAGCGCGCGCACCAACTCAGGCACAGCCGAGAACAGGTCAGCCTCAAGTCCGAAGTCGGCCACGCTGAAGATCGGCGCCTCAGGGTCCTTGTTGATGGCCACGATCACCTTGGAGTCCTTCATGCCCGCCAGATGCTGGATCGCTCCGCTGATCCCACAGGCCACATAGAGCTGCGGCGCCACGACCTTGCCTGTCTGGCCCACCTGCCAATCGTTGGGCGCATAGCCCGCGTCCACAGCCGCGCGGCTGGCGCCCAGGGCTGCGCCGAGCTTGTCGGCCAAGGGAGACAGCACCTCATTGAACTTTTCGCTCGAGCCCAGGGCACGCCCGCCGGAAACGACGATCTTTGCCGCGGTCAGCTCGGGGCGGTCGCTCTTGGCCAGCTCGCTGCCGATGAATGCACTCTTGCCGCTGTCACCTGTGCAGGGCAGCGCCTCGATGGCGGCAGATCCGCCTTGGCTGGCCGCCGCGTCAAATCCGGTGCTGCGCACCGTGATCACTCGAACCGCATCGTGGGACTGGACGGTGGCGATGGCATTGCCGGCGTAGATGGGACGCTCGAAGGTGTCGACCGAGACCACCCGGGTGATCTCGCTGACCTGCGCCACATCGAGAAGCGCCGCCACGCGCGGCGCCGTGTTCTTGCCATTGGCTGTGGCCGGGAAGAGCAGATGGCTGTAGCCGCGGGCAATCGACACCACCAGAGCGGCCAGGTTCTCCGCCAGATGGTGGGCCAGACTCGGATCGTCCGCATGGAGCACCTTGGCCACGCCGAGAACCTGCGCAGCCTGCTGCGCGGCACCCAGGGCTGAGGACCCGGCCACCAGGAGGTGAACCTCGCCGCCAATGGCCAGGGCAGCGGTGACGGCATTGAGGGTGGCGCCCTTGAGGGACGCGTGGTCGTGTTCGGCAATGACGAGTACGGACATGGCGAATTCCTGGCTGGGAGCGACTAGAGAACCTTGGCCTCGGTCTTGAGCTTGGCCACGAGCGTGGCCACATCGGGCACCTTGATGCCAGCACCGCGTTTGGGCGGCTCGCTGACCTTGAGCGTCGTGATGCGCGGAGCCACATCGACCCCAAGGTCTGCGGGCGTGACCACGTCCAGTGGCTTCTTCTTGGCCTTCATGATGTTGGGGAGTGTGACGTAGCGCGGCTCGTTGAGCCGCAAGTCAGTGGTGACGACCGCCGGCAGGCTGACGCTGATGCTCTCCAGGCCCCCGTCAACCTCCCGGGTGACCTTGGCCTGATCCTGCCCAATCTCGAGCTTCGAGGCGAAGGTCGCCTGCGCGCACCCGCAAAGGGCCGCGAGCAT
>CAYYYC010000284.1:0-2351 GCA_964475695.1 uncultured Rubrivivax sp. | reverse complement strand
TCGGTCACCAAACCCGCTTCTGGAACCCCAAGATGGCCCCATTCATCTACGGCCATCGCAACAAGATCCACATCATCAACCTTGAGAAGACGCAACCGCTCTTCCAGGACGGGTTGAAGTTTCTGCGCCAACTCGCCGCCCGCCGCGGCACGATTCTTCTGGTGGGCACCAAGCGTCAGGCGCGCGATGTGATTTCCGCCGAGGCCAAGCGTTGCGGCATGCCCTATGTTGACCAGCGTTGGTTGGGTGGCATGCTGACCAATTTCAAGACGGTCAAGGGCTCGCTGAAGAAGCTCAAGGACATGCAGGCTCAGGTCGAGGCTGGAACCCAGCCGTCGATCAAGAAGGAAGCGCTGATGTTTCAGCGCGAGATCGCCAAGCTGGAGAAGGACATTGGCGGCATCGCCGACATGGCGGCCCTGCCCGATGCGCTGTTCGTCATTGATGTGGGGTATCACAAGATCGCGATCCAGGAAGCCAACAAGCTCGGGATTCCGGTTGTCGGCATCGTTGACACCAACCATTCGCCTGAAGGCATCGACTATGTGATTCCCGGCAACGACGACTCTGCCAAGGCGGTTGCGCTCTACGCGCGAGCCGTGGCCGATGCTGTGCTTGACGGCAAGTCCAATGCAACGCAGGAGCTTGTCCAGCCGGCTGCTGCCGGAGATGACGAGTTCGTGGAAGTCAGCGAGCAGGCCTGACTGGCCGCCCGAGTCCCGACCCACTTCCCAGGGGGCCTTGAGCCCCCTTTTTCAAACCTGGAGAGAAGAAGATGCCCGCCATTACCGCCAGCATGGTCGCAGAACTGCGCGCCAAGACCGACGCCCCGATGATGGAGTGCAAGAAGGCACTGACCGAAGCCGATGGCGACATGACTCGTGCCGAGGAGATCCTGCGGGTCAAATTGGGCAACAAGGCCGGCAAGGCAGCCGCGCGGATCACGGCCGAGGGTGTTGTCGCTGCTTCGGTTTCCGGAACGACAGGCGCGCTGATCGAAGTCAACTGCGAGACGGACTTCGTCTCCAAGAACGAGACATTCATCGCCTTTGCCAAGGCCTGCGCAGAGCTCGTGGCCACGCGCAACCCCTCTGATGTGCCGGCGCTGGCCGCGCTGCCCTTGAGCATGGAGTCCTTCGGTCCCACCGTTGAAGATGTGCGGAAGGGCCTGGTGGGCAAGATTGGCGAGAACATGACGATCCGCCGCTTCCGCCGCTTCGCCGACGGCGGCAGATTGGCCTCTTACCTTCACGGCACCCGCATTGGTGTCATCGTTGAGTTTGATGGCGATGATGTGGCTGCGAAGGACACGGCAATGCATGTCGCAGCCATGAAGCCGGCCGCACTCTCAGGGGCCGAAGTGCCCGCCGAGCTGGTCGACAAGGAGCGCAAGATCGCAGCCGAGAAGGCGGCAGAGTCCGGGAAGCCGGCCGATATCGTGGCCAAGATGGTGGAGGGCTCGGTCCAGAAGTACCTCAAGGAGGTCGCCCTGCTCGACCAGGTCTTCGTCAAGGCTGCCGATGGCAAGCAGACCGTGGGTGCCTACCTCAAGGCAATGGGAACCTCGGTCAAGGGCTTCGCGCTTTATGTCGTGGGGCAGGGCATCGAGAAGAAGCAGGATGACTTCGCCGCTGAAGTGGCGGCTCAGGTGGCTGCGGCCAGCAAGAGCCAGTGACCCTGCCTTGATCGGTCGTCTCGCCCCTTACACTGGAGCTTTCATCCCGCCCTGAAGCCACATGCCCGCCTACCGCCGCATTCTTCTGAAGCTCTCCGGCGAAGCCCTCATGGGTGACGATGCCTTCGGCATCAATCGGGCCACCATCGTGCGCGTCGTCCGCGAGGTGGCCGAAGTCACTCAGGGAGGCTGTGAGGTTGCGGTGGTCATCGGCGGCGGCAACATCTTCCGTGGAGTTGCCGGCGGCTCTGTCGGCATGGATCGGGCCACGGCCGACTACATGGGCATGCTGGCCACCGTCATGAACGCGCTGGCCCTGTCCGACACGATGCGCCAGGAAGGCGTCACCGCTCGAGTCATGAGCGCCATCGGCATCGAGCAGGTGGTCGAGCCCTATGTCCGGCCCAAGGCACTGCAGTACCTGGAGGAGGGCAAGGTGGTGGTGTTCGCCGCAGGCACTGGCAACCCCGTCTTCACCACGGACACGGCAGCGGCGCTCCGCGGCGCCGAGATCGGCGCCGAGGTCGTTCTCAAGGCCACCAAGGTCGACGGGGTCTACTCGGCCGACCCGCGCAAGGATCCCGGCGCTACGCGCTACTCCCGCATCAGCTTCGACGAGGCGATCGCCAGGCAGTTGGCCGTCATGGACGCCACCGCCTTCGCCCTGTGCCGCGAC
>CAYYYC010000283.1:0-2380 GCA_964475695.1 uncultured Rubrivivax sp. | reverse complement strand
AGGATTACCTCAAGGTGATCCGATACAAGACGGCCAAGCTGTTCGAGGCCAGCGCCGAGCTTGGCGCGGTGCTCGCCGGTTCCTCGCCGGCGGTGAGGCAATCGTGCGCAGACCTGGGTCGGCACCTGGGCACCACCTTCCAGCTCATGGACGACCTGCTGGACTACGAGGGGCAGACCGAGGCACTGGGCAAGAACGTCGGGGACGACCTGCGCGAGGGCAAGCCCACGCTTCCGCTGCTGCTGGCCATGCAAAGCGGCACTGCCGAGGAACGGAGCCTGCTGCGTCAGGCCATTGAGCAAGGCGAGGTGCAGCGGCTGGCCGAGGTGGTGGCTGTCGTGCGTCGCACCCGGGCCTTGGAGGGCACCCGCCGGGCTGCCGAGGCCGAGGCTGAACAGGCGCTCCAGGCCACGCGGGCGCTGCCCGAAACACCCTGGCGGGAAGAATTGGCACGCCTGACCCGCTGGTCCACCCAGCGG
The DNA here is from genome assembly GCA_964475695.1 of uncultured Rubrivivax sp. Lineage (GTDB taxonomy): Bacteria > Pseudomonadota > Gammaproteobacteria > Burkholderiales > Burkholderiaceae_C > RFTU01. Next base: position 1,901 of record CAYYYC010000283.1, on the reverse strand, counting down.
GCCAGCTAGGGTCGGCCTTGGCCCTGAAGTCCACCGTCTACAAGGCCGCTCTGGCCATTGCCGACATCGACCACGGCTACTACGCCGACCATGCGCTGACCCTGGCGCGGCATCCCAGCGAAACCGATGAGCGCATGATGGTCCGCCTGCTGGCGTTGGCGCTCAATGCCCATGAGCTGCAGGGCCTGTGCGCCGGAGACGGCACCCTGTCCTTCGGCGCGGGGCTTTCAGACCCCGACGACCCGGACTTGTGGCTCAAGGACTACACCGGCGCCATCCGGCTGTGGGTTGAAGTGGGCCAGCCCGAGGAGCGCCCACTGGCCAAAGCCTGCCAGAAGGCCGACGCGGTGCGCGTCTATGCCTTCCATCCTGCGGCCGAGGTTTGGTGGAAGGGGATCCAGGGCAAGCTCTCACGCATGGACAAGCTGCAGGTGTTTCGCGTGCCCGCCGATGCTGCGCAGGAGCTCGCCGGCCTGGCCGAGCGCAGCATGAACCTTCAGGCCACCGTGCAGGATGGCGCGGTCACCCTCACCAGCGCCGCCGGGAGCCTGATGATCGAGCCGCAGCGCTGGCGGTGAGGGCGCTGCCTACAAGTGGGCAGCCCACCTCGCCGCCTCATCGATCGCCCGCTTGGCATCGAGCTCTCCGGCCACTCGGGCGCCGCCCACCACATGCACCCGGCGCCCGAGCGCCTGCAGTTCATCGGCCAGTGGCCGCAATGGCTCCTGCCCGGCGCAGATCACCACATGGTCGCACTCGATCCACTGGGGGTCCTCGCGCCGGGGCCCGTGCGAGATGAGCAGGCCCCGATCATCGATGAGCTCATAGTTCACCCCGTCGATCATCTGCACCCGCTTCATCTTCAGCGCGGCGCGGTGGATCCAGCCGGTGGTCTTGCCCAGGCTTGCGCCCAGCTTGCCCGCCCGGCGCTGCAGCAGGAAAACCTCGCGCGCGGGTGTTGACGGCGACGGCCCGGCCAGGGCCAGGCCACCCGGCGCGAGGGCCGGGTCGCCCACGCCCCACTCCCGCTGCCAGGCCATGCGGTCGAGGGTGCTGGAAGGCCCCTGGTGCGCCAGAAACTCCGCCACATCGAAGCCGATTCCGCCCGCCCCCACGATGGCCACACGCGGCCCGACCTCGACCCGCCCGCGCAGCACGTCGATGTAGCGCACCACCATGGGGGGGGCGCACCCGGGAATCTGGGGGGCGCGCGGAATCACGCCTGCGGCCACGACCACCTCGTCGTAGGCCAGAAGCGCTTCGGCTCGAACCTCGAGGCCCAGATGCAGCGTCACCCCGGTCTGCTCGATGCGACGGCGCAGATAGCGCAGCATCTCATCGAACTCTTCCTTGCCCGGAATCCGCCGAGCCATCTGCAACTGCCCGCCGATCTGGGTGTCGCGTTCGAACAGGTCCACCCGGTGGCCGCGCTCGGCGGCCCAGGTGGCCGCCGTCACGCCGGCCGGGCCGGCTCCCACGACGGCCACTCGACGCGCCGCGGTGGTGGGCCGCAGGACCAACTCGGTCTCGCGGCAGGCCCTGGGGTTGACCAGGCAGCTGGCCCGCTCATTGCGAAAGACATGGTCCAGACAGGCCTGATTGCAGGCGATGCAGGTGTTGATGTCCTGCGGCCGCCCGGCGGCAGCCTTGTTGACGAAATCGGCGTCGGCCAGCAGCGGGCGGGCCATGGAGACCAGGTCTGCCTGGCCGTCGGCCAACACCTGCTCGGCAAGCTCCGGGGTGTTGATCCGGTTGCTGGCCACCACGGGGGTGGTGATGCCCTGCGCATCCAAGGCCCGCTTCAGCCGGGCCGTCAGCCAGGTGAAGGCGCCGCGCGGAACGCTGGTGGCGATGGTGGGAATGCGGGCCTCGTGCCAACCGATTCCGCTGTTGATGATCGA
>CAYYYC010000282.1:2084-2407 GCA_964475695.1 uncultured Rubrivivax sp. | reverse complement strand
GCGACGACACGGTCTACATGCGCACCACCCAAGGCCCCCGGCGGGTGGATGTGATCTACCGCCGCATCGACGACGACTTTCTCGACCCCCAGGCCTTCCGCCCCGACTCCACCCTGGGCTGCGCAGGCCTGATGCGCGCCTACCGCATGGGCAATGTCACGCTGTGCAATGCCATCGGCACGGGGGTGGCCGATGACAAGAGCATCTACGCCTATGTGCCGCAGATGATCGAGTTCTATCTGGGCGAGAAGCCACTGCTGCAAAACGTGCCGACATGGCGCTGTCGAGAACCGGAGTCTGAGGCTTATGTGTTGGCGCACCTG
>CAYYYC010000282.1:0-2012 GCA_964475695.1 uncultured Rubrivivax sp. | reverse complement strand
CGAGCTGGTGGTCAAGGAAGTCCACGGCGCCGGCGGTTACGGCATGCTCGTGGGCCCGGCGGCCAGCCGAGCCGAGCTTGCCGAATTCAGCCAGCGAATCAGGGCTCACCCGGCCAACTACATCGCGCAGCCCACGCTGAGCCTGTCGACATGCCCGACATTCGTCGACGCCGGCATCGCGCCGCGGCACATCGACCTGCGACCCTTCGTGCTGTCGGGCAAGGCGGTGCAGATGGTGCCCGGAGGGCTCACCCGGGTGGCGCTCAAGGAAGGCTCGCTGGTGGTCAACTCCTCACAAGGCGGCGGCACCAAGGACACCTGGGTGCTCGACGCCTGATTCCCGGAGGAACGCCCATGCTGTCCCGCACCGCCGATCACCTCTTCTGGATGGCGCGCTACATGGAGCGGGCGGAAAACACAGCCCGCATGCTCGACGTCAACTACCAGACCTCGATGCTGCCCGAGCGTGGCGGCAGCGCAGAGGCCGCCTGGAGCGCGGTGTTGGGCATCTCGGAGCTGCACCAGGCCTACGGCAGTCGCAGCCGAGGCATCGATGGTCCCGGGGTCATGCGCTTCATGGTGCGAGATGTCTCCAACCCTTCGTCCATCGCCTCCTGTCTGGCTGCGGCGCGCGAGAACGCCCGTGCGGTGCGCAGCGTGCTGACCACGGAGCTGTGGGAGACCACCAACCAGACCTGGATCGAATTCGGGCGGCTGGCCGGCTCTCAGGCGCTCGAGCGAGACCCCTCGTCCGTCTTTGAATGGGTGAAGTTCCGCTCGCACCTCTCGCGAGGAGTCGCTGTGGGGACCATGCTTCAGGACGAAGCGCTGCACTTCATCCGTCTGGGCACATTCCTGGAGCGGGGCGACAACACCGCGCGGCTCTTGGATGTGAAATTTCACGGCCACCCGAATGTGGATGCTCCCGCAACCCCGGGCGAAGCGGCGCGATGGCAGCGGGGCGCTGCGCCCACGGCCCCCCCGATCGCCGCCGAGACCGACTTCTACCATTGGTCGGCGCTGTTGCGCTCGGTCTCGGCGTTCGAAATCTACCGCCGCGTCTACAGCAGCGTGATCCTGCCGGAGAAGGTGGCCGAGTTGCTGATCCTTCGCCCCGACATGCCCCGTTCGTTGGCTGCCTGCACCGGCGAGTTGGTCAACAACCTGGCTCTGGTGGCCAACAGCCAGAGCGGGGACACCCTGCGCCGAGCCGGACGCCTGCGCAGCGACCTTCAGTACGGGCGCATCGACGAAATCCTCGATGATGGCCTGCACGCCTATCTCACCCGCTTCCTCAACCGGATCAACGACATCGGCGACCGCATTGCCCGGGACTTCCTGGCGGCCGCCTGAGCCCATGAAAATTGCTGCCACATACTAGGGTTACTACTGTGCAATATCCTGCTCGGTAGCATTACAGTCCCGATCCAAGGAAGCGCTGTGCCATCATCTTGAAGCACAACACAACCCGCTTTCGGAGGATCAACATGACCACTCGCCGACTCGTCCTGAGCCGTGGAGCCGCCCTGGTTGGCGCAGCCAGCACCAGCCTGCTGCTGCCTGAGATCGTGCGAGCGCAGTCCAACAAGGTCCGGGTTGGGTTGATGCTGCCCTACACCGGCACCTTTGCGGCCCTGGGTGTCAATATCGAATCCGGCTTTCGCATGGCCATCGAGGAGGCCGGTGGGAAGCTCGGAGGCCGGGACATCGAGTGGTTCAAGGTCGATGACGAGTCCGACCCGCCCAAGGGGGTGGAGAATGCCAACCGGCTGGTGCAGCGCGACAAGGTCGATGTGCTCATCGGCACCGTCCATTCGGGTGTGCAGATGGGCATCCACCGCGTGGCCCGCGAATCGGGTGTCCTCAACATCATTCCCAACGCCGGTGTCCACTTGGCCACCCGTGCGCAGTGTGCGCCCAATGTCTTCCGCGCCTCTTTCTCCAACAGCCAGAGCACCATGGCGTTGGGCGAGCCCATGGTCAAGCGGGGCCACAAGAAGACTGTCTGGATC
>CAYYYC010000281.1:0-2447 GCA_964475695.1 uncultured Rubrivivax sp. | reverse complement strand
AGCCGCAGATCTTGATCAAGACGCGGTCAGCCATCGTGTCGCCCCGCCCTTTCCCAGGCCGCCGTCGGCCAGCAATCCGCCGGCGAAGACGCCGGCAACCCCCAGCGCGGCTCGTAGGAAGGGCCAATGAAATAAAGGCCCTGCGGCGCAAAGGTCGGCGCGGCAGCCTCTCGCGATCGAGACTCCAGCACCTCCCGCATCCACGACCAGGGCCGTCGCCCCTGCCCGATGAAGACAAGGCACCCCAGGATGTTGCGCACCATGTGATGCAGAAACGCCGAGGCCTCGAATTCGAAAAGCCAGGTCTGCTGTTCGCGCTCGATGCTCAGTTCGCGCAAATGCTTGACTGGCGAGCTGGCCTGGCACTGGGCCGAGCGAAAGGCGCTGAAGTCGTGTTCGCCGAGCAGACACTCAGCCGCTCGGCGCATGGCCTCGGCATTCAAGGGCATGAAGACCCAGCCGCTGAGCCCCACCTCCAGGGAGGGCCGCACCGGCGACTCGAGCAGCCGGTAGAGGTAGCGCCGGCCCACGGCACTGTTGCGGGCGTGAAAGTCCTGGGGAACCGGCATGCACCACTGCACGGCGATGTCCTCGGGCAGATGGCGATTGGTGCCTCGAACCCAGGATTGGGGATCGCGCTGCACAGGAGCGTCCAGATGAACCACCTGGCTGAGCGCGTGGACCCCCGCGTCGGTGCGCCCGGCGCACACGGTGCGGACAGGCTGGTCCTGGGCTGTGAACTCGGACAGCGCCCTCTCCAGATGGTCCTGCACCGTTCGTCCGCCGGGTTGACTCTGCCACCCCTGGTAGGCCGTGCCGCGGTAGCGGATGCCCAATGCGATGCGCCCGCCCATCGCCGGCGCCTCAGGCCTCCAGGAGGATGCGAAGCATGCGGCGCAAGGGCTCGGCGGCACCCCACAACAGCTGGTCGCCGATGACAAAGGCTGCGAGGAATTCAGGGCCCATGTTGAGCTTGCGCACCCGCCCCACCCCCACCTGCAGCCCGCCGGTGATCGAGGCGGGCGTGAGCTCCCGGACCGTGGCGGCACGGTCGTTGGGGACCCACTTGACCCACGGATTGCCGCCGCGGATCAGAGACTCGAGCTCGCTCAGCGGCAGATCCTGCTTGAGCTTGAGCGTCAGAGCCAGACTGTGGCAACGCATGGCGCCGATACGCACACACAGGCCATCCACGGGAATCGGCTGCGCCAGGCCCAAGATCTTGTTGACCTCAGCCTGCCCCTTCCATTCCTCCTTGGATTGCCCGTTGTCGAGTTGCGCGTCGATCCAAGGAATCAGGCTTCCCGCCAGCGGCGCGCCGAAGAATTCCGTGGGCACCTCCTGCCGTATGGCCTGAGCCACGCGTCGGTCAATCTCAAGGATGGCCGACGCCGGGTTGCCCAGATCGGGGCCTGCAGCGGCGTGGCACACGCCCATCCCCCTGAGCAGCTCACGCATGTGGTTGGCCCCGCCGCCGGAGGCAGCCTGGTAGGTCATGGAGCTGACCCAGTCGACCAGGCCGGCATTGAACAGGCCCGACAGGCCCATCAGCAGGATCGAGTTGGTGCAATTGCCACCGATCCAGTCGCGGCCGCCTGAGTCGAGTGCCCGACGAATCAACGGGCCGTTGACCGGATCCAGGATGATGACGGCGTTGGGGTCCATCCGCAGCGCCGATGCCGCGTCGATCCAATGGCCGCCCCAGCCCGACGCGCGCAGCCTCGGGTGCACATCCTTGGTGTAGTCGCCGCCCTGACAGGTGATGATGATGTCGCAGCGCGAGAGTTCGGCCAGATCGTTGGCATCGCGCAGGGTGTCGTTCTCGCGCGCCATGGCCGGCGCCTTGGCGCCCGCGCTGGATGTGGAAAAGAACAAGGGCTCAATGAGATCGAAATCCCGCTCGGCCTGCATGCGGTCCATGAGAACCGAGCCCACCATCCCGCGCCAGCCGACAAAGCCCACGCACTTGCCCATGTCCATCGCCCTTTCCTGATGTGTTGGAGACAGCCTGATCCGAGGCCTGTCGGTCAGGCTCGCAGGGCTGCAGGGCGCAAGGAAGCCCCAGTCGTTGAAAGTATATCGGCGCGACTCTAGGCTGAAGGAGGGCCGAAGCCTCCACCGCCGGGCGTGTGGATCTCGAAGATGTCGCCCGGCTGCAGTTGCACCTGGCCGATGTGGCCCAGGTCCTCGACCGAGCCATCGCTTCGAACGACGCGATTGACGCCTAGCGCGCCAGGCGCGCCGCCCGCCATGCCGAATGCCGGGTGCGCGCGCCCGTTGCTCAGGATCCCCGCCGTCAGGGGCTCAAGCGCCTGAACCCGGCGGACACCGCCGTCGCCGCCACGCCAGAGCCCGGACCCGCCGGAGCCGACGCGAATCTCGTAGGACACCAAGCGAACCGGGAATCGGAATTCAAGGACCTCCGGGTCGGTGAGGCGGGAGTTGGT
>CAYYYC010000280.1:0-2450 GCA_964475695.1 uncultured Rubrivivax sp. | reverse complement strand
AAGGAAGTCCCGGTCTCGCGCGGTGAGCTGGTGGAGATCGGTGGGGCGTTCCGAATCCCCGACATCATGCGCCGCGCGGGCTGCAGGCTGGTCGAAGTGGGCACCACCAACCGCACGCATCTGCGCGATTTCGAGGAGGCCATCGGCCCGCGGACGGGCCTGGTGATGAAGGTACACACCAGCAACTATCAGGTGCAGGGCTTCACCGCGGCCGTTCCCCCGGCCGAGCTCGCCGCCCTATGCCACCAGCGCGGAATTCCCTTTGCCGAAGACCTCGGCGCCGGGACCCTGGTCGATCTCACGCGTTGGGGACTGCCCCATGAGCCCACTCCGGCGGAATCGATCAGGAACGGCGTCGATGTGGTCACTTTCAGCGGGGACAAGTTGCTTGGGGGGCCCCAAGCCGGGCTGATCGTGGGCCAGAAGGAGCTGATCGCCCGCATCAAGAAGTGCCCCCTGAAGCGGTCTCTGCGCCTGGACAAGATGACGATTGCCGGGCTGGAGGCCACTCTGCGGCTCTACCGGGACCCGGACCGGCTTTCACAGAGGCTTCCCGCCCTGCGACTGCTCACCCGCCCGGTCTCGGAGCTGCGCGCTCAGGCGCTGCGCTGGCAGCCTGCCTTGCAGAAGGCCCTGGGCCAGAGGGCTGGCGTGCGCGTGATCGAATGCCGCAGCCAAATCGGCAGCGGCTCTCTCCCAGTGGACCGTCTGGACAGCATGGGACTGGCCATTTCATCGCCCAGCGGCAAGCGGGCGGGGGCGTTTCCTGAGCGCATGGCCAAGGCCCTGCGAGGCCTGCCCATCCCTGTGATCGGCCGCATCGAGGACGGCGAACTCAGGCTGGATCTGCGTTGCCTGGACGGGGACGAAGCGGAACGACGTTTTGTGGAGCAGTTGACGCTTCTGCAGGCGAACTGAGCGGCTCGACTGGGGCTGCGACAGCATCCGCAGCCTCCCCCGGCGGCGCGTCCGCCGGTCCATCGTGTCCTGAGGGTGGGGCAGGATGGTCTGGCACATCCTGCAATGAAGTTGGCCTGCCCGGCGGGGCGTCCTTTGCCGGGAGTTCCTGCTCCTTGAGCTCATCATCGATGAGTCCCAGCGCTCGTGCCTGCACCAGGGTTCGCATGATGGCGCGCGACAGCGGTTGGGGCGTGTGATAGTCGTCGATGTACACATCCAGCCCGTCCATCACATTGAAATGCGGGTCCGAATGGAAGAGCTTCTTGAAGGCGGCGTTGCGCACGGCAGGATCGACATCCGGGGCGACGAAGGCGCGATAGTCCGACGCCGCATCCAGGCCCTGCACATCCGCCAGGGTGGGACGGGGCCTGGAGTCAGGCGGCTCCTGCGGCCCCGGCGGCGGCTGTGGCTCTGCGGGATCGGGCGCGCCTGCGGCGGCCAGGGTTTGGCCCGGGAATTGGCCTTCCGGCTGGCCCTGCGGCAGAGTACCCTGTGCAGGCCTGCCGTGCGCCGATGGCGTGACCGGCATAGGCTCAGACGCCGCGCCGCTGCCCGGCGCCTGGGCCTGGGCCTTTCGGCGCGACCAGCGCGAGAGAAAGCCGTCGTCGGTGTCCCGAGTGCTCATGGAAGCAAAGGCCCCACCGGCCGCTGGAGTTCACGCGCCTGCTGCTCACGCTCCTGGGGACTGAGAAACGACATCGCGCGCACCTTGCGCTTCTCATCCGGCACGAAATGAAGGTTGGTGTACTCCTGAAGCCATTGGCAAAGCGGCGGCTCCAGCGGAACGCTCTCAACCTGCTCGCCGGCGAACAGCCTGCGATCGGCCTCGATATAGGACACGCTGGCTGCGGTCACCTCGACCATGGAGTCGTCCTGGTCGATGGGGCGGTAGGAAACAAACCAGGACGGATGGCCCGATGTGAGGTTGAGGAAATAGCCCTTGCACTCATCGGCATGGAGTTCGAGCACAAAGCCAGGATAGAGCCAGCGCGAAACGACACCATCGTCAAAGACCTTGCGCGGCTCGGTGCCGTAGGCGCTCTCCTGGGGAACCACCTCGAGAATGCGAAAGGCCCAGGATTGCCAGGCATTGGGTCTGGCCGTGCGCTCCAACACAACGGCCACGTCGATGCGTGGCCGTCTGCTCGTCATGTCCGCCTCTGGCGGCGAGGCGTCTGGGGGTTGATGCTCACGCAATTGCGATCGGACTGCCCGCAGGCAGCCTGGCTCAGGACTTCTTTGGTGTTGCGGGCGCTGCAGGCGCCGCAGGGGTGGCCGGCTTGGCCGCAGCAGTCGCTGCCGGCGCGGCCCCCGCCACCGGCGGGTTGTAGACGAACGGGCCAGGATCGGCGCAAGCCGGCGTGGGCGTCGGTGTTACCGCCTTGCCGGCCTTCTTCTGCGCGGCGATGTACTTGGCAGCCACATCGTTCATCGACTTGCACAACTGAAAATCAGCCACCTTGTTGCCATGGGCCGCCTTGGCCGCAGCC
>CAYYYC010000279.1:0-2462 GCA_964475695.1 uncultured Rubrivivax sp. | reverse complement strand
ACATGCTGAAGCTGTTCTGGTCGCCACCCGCATGGCGCGGACGGGAAATCTTCACATCGATGCCACCGGCCGTCGTGTTGCTCTTGGTGATGAAATTCACCACACCGGCAATGGCGTCAGAGCCGTACAGGGCCGAGGCGCCATCCGCGAGGATTTCGATGCGCTCGATGGCCGACAGGGGCAGCTGTTCCAGATTGACGGAGGAGCCGGTGTTGTAGGGGGCCAGCCGGCGGCCGTTGAGCAGCACCAGCGTGTAGGCGGTTCCCAGATCGCGCAGCGAAGCAGTGGTCACGCCACCGCCGCCACCGTTGACCGAAGCGGCCGACGACACGAAACCCTGCATGGAGGGCAGTTGCTGGATCAGCTCCTGGGTGCTCGTGGCACCGGACTTCTCGATCTCTTCGCGGTTGATCGTGATCACCGGCAGGGCGCCTTCAGCGGCGATGCGCTTGATCGAAGAGCCCGTGACTTCAACGCGCTGGCTCGTTTGGGCGAACGCTGCGCTGGACAGGCCCACGGCCGCGATCGCGGCCACGCACGAGGCCACGCTCGTCAGGTGGAATTTGCTGCTCAGTCTCATTAAGGACCTCCAAATTTGCGGGTCATTGACGACCCTGTTCCATGAAAGGACTTTCACCCCGGAAACGGAATTCCGAAAGTTACTTGCTGAGTTTCGCACGATGCGCCTCCGAGTCCCGGCACCTGCATGGCGGTGTTCCTTCTGCACAACTAAGGGTAACCACTAGTCAATCAGGCAGGTGTATCGGATGGCACACACCACCCTGTGTCAGAGTTCAGTGCTCGAATTCCACAAAGGCGGTGGTTCGGTCCACATGCAGGCAGACCTCCTGACCCTGCGGAAGCGCCAGGTTGAGCGGGTCATGCCCCACAGGCAGCCCGGTGAGAATCGGTGGCCGGGCCTCTTGGGCAAGGCGGCTCCACACCTGTCCAAGCCCAAAGCCGCGATCCAGAGCGGAGGGCTTCCAGGCCGAGAAGTGCCCCAGCATCACGGCGGCCTGGCTCTGCAGCACTCCGGACTGCAGCAACTGCAGCAGCAACCGTTCGATGCGGTAGGGATGCTCGCCCACATCCTCGAGAAAGAGGATTCCCTTGCGGATCCTGGGCATGTGGGGGGTGCCGAGCAGCGAGCAGACCATCGAGAGATTGCCCCCCCACAGCGTGCCCTTGACCGTCAGCCCGTCGTGGCCCTTGGGCACTTTGAATCCGAGGGCCTGCAGATCCCCGCCAAGCGCCTGGACCAGCGTCTCGCAGGTGACCGCGTTGGCCTCATCACCCTGCTCGTCCACGCCCAACTCCCGCCCAAAGTCCTCCGCGGCCATCGGCCCATGCCAAGAAACAGCACCTGTGTTAGCCAGCAGAGCCAGGCTGAATGCCGTCATGTCGCTGTAGCCAACCCAGCGGGTTCCGCGCTTGACGCTTCGCGCCACCAGTCGCCAGTCGAGCTTGTCGAGCAGTCGGGTCATGCCGTAGCCTCCCCGGCAGGCCAGCGCCACACTGGGGCCGGCATCGGCCACGCGATGGATCGTCTCGAGTCGCTGCTCATCAGTGCCCGCAAACCGCTGATGCGAAAAGCGCAGGCTCGGGTCCTGGGTCACAGCGAATCCCATCGTGCGCAGCCTTGCGCAGGCCCGCTGCACCTGACGCCGTCGAGTCTCGATTCCAGAAGCGGCGAAAAGGATCAGGGAGTCTTCTCCAGTCATCGCGATTCCCCATGAAAGTGCACCGTCGAGCGGCGGGCACGAAAGAATTGTTGGAGGAGCAGGCTCGCCTCCTGCGCCAGAATCCCACCTCGGACTCGCGTGTGGTGATTGAGCCGCGGACTGGCGAAGAGATCCAGCACCGAACCCGCAGCGCCGGTCTTCGGGTCCGTCGCCGCATAGACCACCTCGGAGACCCTCGCGTGCAGCAGCGCCATGGCACACATGGCACAGGGCTCCAGAGTCACATAGAGCACGCTCCCGGGGAGCCGATAGTTGCCCGCGGCCTGACCCGCCGACCGCAGCGCCATCACTTCGGCGTGCGCGGTGGGGTCGCTCAGCGCTATCGGTCGGTTGTGCCCCAGGGCCAACGCTCGCCCGTCGAGCACAAGCACGGCGCCGACAGGCACCTCACCGGCCTCGCGCGCCAGCTCCGCCTGCGCAAGGGCCAATCGCATCCACCGGGTGTCTTCGCTGTCCATGACGCTGCCTGCAGCTACTCCCACTCAATCGTTGCCGGCGGCTTGCTCGACACATCGTAGACCACTCGATTGATGCCTCTGACCTCATTGATGATGCGGCTGCTGACACGCTTGAGCAGTGCACAGGGCAACTCCGCCCAGTCGGCGGTCATGAAGTCGCTGGTCTGCACCGCCCGCAGCGCCACCACATGCTCGTAGGTGCGACCATCGCCCATGACTCCCACGCTCCTGACTGGAAGAAAGACCGCAAAGGCCTGACTGG
>CAYYYC010000278.1:0-2495 GCA_964475695.1 uncultured Rubrivivax sp. | reverse complement strand
ACCCAGGTCGCCATTCACACCGACACCCTCAACGAAAGCGGGTTCGTGGAAGACACGATCGCCGCCTTCAAGGGCCGAACCATCCACAGCTTTCACACCGAGGGCGCGGGCGGCGGTCATGCGCCGGACATCATGAAGGTGGTGGGCCTGCCCAATGTGCTGCCATCGTCCACCAACCCCACCCGCCCGTACACGGTCAACACGATCGACGAGCATCTGGACATGCTGATGGTGTGCCATCACCTGGATGCGGCGATTGCCGAGGACCTGGCCTTTGCCGAAAGCCGCATCCGGCGCGAGACGATCGCTGCCGAAGACATCCTGCACGACCTGGGGGCGATCAGTATGTTCTCCAGCGACAGCCAGGCCATGGGGCGGGTGGGCGAGGTGATCATCCGCTGCTGGCAGACAGCCCACAAGATGAAGTTGCAGCGCGGCCCGTTGGGCGATGCCTCAGCACCGGGCGGCCTGCTCGGTGGTGACAACGATCGCCACGACAACGCCCGCGTGAAGCGCTATATCGCCAAGCTGTCGATCAATCCGGCGATCACGCATGGCATTGCCCACGAGGTGGGCAGCATCACAGCCGGCAAGTGGGCCGACCTGGTGTTGTGGCGGCCGGCCTTCTTCGGAGTCAAGCCGAGCATCGTGATGAAAGGCGGCTTCATTGCGATGGCCGCCATGGGCGACCCCAACGCCAGCATTCCCACGCCGCAACCGGTCCACATGCGCCCGATGTTTGGATCCTTTGGCGGCGCGCTGGCCTCCGGCTCGCTGACCTTCATGAGCCAGGCTGCGGTGGCCGCCAGCGTTGCGCAACGCCTGGGCTTGCGCAAACCCGTGTCTTCGGTTCGCGGTTGCCGAACGGTAGGCAAGGCAGACATGGTGCACAACCACTGGACGCCCAACATGGAAATCGACCCCCAGACCTACGAAGTGCGTGCGGATGGGCAACTGCTGCGGTGCGAACCGGCGTCGGAGCTGCCGATGGCGCAGCGCTATTTCCTCTTCTAGGCGCGCGATGATCGCTGTCGGCAAGCTTGTGAAGAGTCCAGCCCTGGCCCCGGCCGTGATGGGGCGCCTGCCCACGGTAGAGCTTGACTGGGACACCCGTCAGAAGAGCCGCTTCGAGGCGTTTGACTCGACAGGCCAGCGGCTGGCTGTTTTCCTGCCGCGCGGCAGCGTGGTGCGCGGCGGGGATGTGCTGGTGGCCGAAGACGGATCCATGCGGCGCGTGGTGGCGCAGCCGCAACCACTGCTCAAGGTGAGCATCTGCCGCCAGCACGGCACGCCCTTCGACCTGATCCGGGGCGCCTACCATCTGGGCAATCGGCATGTGCCGCTGGAGCTCCAGCCGGAGTGCCTCAAGCTCGAGCCGGACCCCGTGCTTCAGGAGCTGCTTGTGGGCCTGCACCTGATCGTGCAGCAGGTGCGGGAGCCCTTCGAGCCGGAAGGGGGCGCCTATGGGCGTGGCGCGCTGATGGGGCACGCACATGGGAGCCGCCACGATCATGCCCACCATGAGCATGGCCCAGGCTGCGGGCATGGCCACGACTGAAGTCACGCGCCAACCATGTCCAGCGACCCCCACACCCTGCTGCACCTGATGTGGCTGGCCTCCCCGGCTCTGCCGGTGGGCGGCTTCAGCTACTCTGAGGGGCTGGAGGCCGCAGTTGACGCGGCGCTCGTGCACGATGAGGGCAGTGCCGCGCAATGGTTGCAGGATCAGCTTCGGCTGGTGTTGGTCCGCTGCGAATGGCCCATCGTGGCGCTCGCCCACGCCGCCTGGGCGAGCCCGGCTTGGGATTGCCCGAACGCAGGCTCCCCGTTCGACATGGCTTCAGACGCGCGGCCCCCCGACGACGTGATCCTTCAAGCCAACGACTGGGTTCTGGCCACAAGGGAATCGCGTGAGTTGGCGTTGCAGGCCGAACAGATGGGGCGTTCCCTGGCCCAGTGGCTGATGCAGCGCCATGCCCAGGACCGGCGAGTTCAGTGGCTGTGCGAACTTCAGCGCGCCCCTTCCTGGCCCGTGGCCTTTGCCTTGGCCGGCGCCTTGGCCCGCGCAACGCCGATGGAGGTGCTCTTGGCGCACGGGTTTTCCTGGGCTGAAAACCAGGTGCAGGCGGCCATCAAATGCATTCCCTTGGGCCAGTCGGCAGGCCAGCGGGTGCTGGCGGGGCTGACCGAGGCCATCGCGCCGGCGGCCCAGGCCATTTGCAGCGGGCCATTGCCGCAAGCCCAGGCCTATGCCCCTGGACTGGCCATCCTGAGCGCGAGACACGAGCAGCAATACTCCCGACTTTTTCGGTCCTGACTCCCCATGACACACCTGCATCACATTCCCGGACGCACCAAACCCCGCCCACCACTGCGCGTGGGCATCGGTGGCCCCGTGGGCTCGGGCAAGACGACCCTGCTGGAAATGCTGTGCAAGGCCATGCGCGAGCGCTTTTTTAATGATACGGCGACCACCGAGATCTACACCAAGGAAG
>CAYYYC010000277.1:0-2500 GCA_964475695.1 uncultured Rubrivivax sp. | reverse complement strand
CGCCGGCCTGCGTGCGCTGGCGCGGCACCGGCACCACGCGCTGCACGAACAGCCCCGGCGTGACCACGGTCTCGGGGTCGAGCTTGCCGAGTTCGACGACCTCGTGCACGCTGGCCACCGTCACGCGCGCGGCCATCGCCATGATGGGGCCGAAGTTGCGCGCCGTCATGCGGTAGGTGAGGTTGCCCCAGCGGTCGCCACGCTCAGCCTTGATGAACGCGAAATCCGCATGGATCGGGTATTCCAGCACATAGCCTCGCCCGTTGATTTGGCGGATTTCCTTGCCCTCGGCCAAGGGGGTTCCCAAGCCGGTGGGCGTGTAGAAGGCGCCGATTCCGGCACCTGCAGCGCGGATCCGCTCAGCCAGGTTGCCCTGCGGCACGAGCTCCAGCTCGATCTGGCCGGCGCGGTACTGTGCGTCAAAGTGGTGGCTGTCGGCCTGGCGGGGGAAGCTGCAGATGATCTTGCGCACCCGTCGCGCCTTGATGAGCGCCGCCAGCCCAGTCTCTCCATTGCCGGCGTTGTTGTTGACCACCACCAGACCACGGGCGCCCTGGTCGATCAGCGCTTCGGTCAACTCATTGGGCAAGCCGGCGGTTCCGAAGCCGCCGATCATGACTGTGGCGCCGTCGGGCACATCAGCCACCGCTGCGCGAAGGCTGGAGAAAAGCTTGTTGATCATGCGGGTGGATTGTCCAGAAGGAGCCGGGTGTCATCCTGCAGACATGGCTGATTTGTTCTATTAGCGAACATGTGGTCGTCTGAAGAACATTTTAGACCAGGCGTCGCCGACGACGTCACTCAGGTTTCGTGGAGGGCGTCAGCAGACAATCCGGTCCAGGAGGCCGTGATGCTCTACAGATTCAAGTCCCGCGCAGCAGCCGACCTGGTGATGCTGGAGCCGACCGGGCGGCGCCTGCTCGAAGTGCTGGGGCGTGAGCCCAGCGCACAGGGAATCTTTGAGTGGGCCGAACTGCCGGGCCTGATTCAGCGGCTGGAGGCAGCCATTGAACAGGAGGAGTCCGGATTGGCTCAGACCGCACATCAGGCCGGCCTGCAGGGCCAGACCGTGCGCCGGCCCGAGGTGAGCCTGCGGCAGCGCTTCTGGCCCATGCGCGAGATGATGCGCCGCAGCCACGCCGCGCAGGAGCCCATTCTGTGGGGCGCCTGATGCAACAGGCCACCCGCATCATCCTGATTCGCCACGGGCAGACCGACTGGAACGCAGCCACGCGCATCCAGGGGCACACCGACATCGCGCTCAACCACCGCGGGCGCTGGCAGGCTCAACGCCTCGGGCACAGCCTGGCCCACGAGACGCTGGCCGCGGTGTACGCGAGCGACCTCGGTCGGGCCGTGGACACCGCGCGACCGGTGGCTCAGGCCTGCGGTCTGGATGTGCACACCGATGTGGGCCTGCGCGAGCGGAGCTTCGGAGTCTTCGAGGGCCGGACCTTCGCGGAGATCGAGAGCCTCTGGCCGGATCAGGCGCAGCGATGGAGAAAGCGTGATCCCCACTTCGGACCCGAGGGCGGTGAAACGCTTGCCGATTTCTACGAGCGCTGCGTACGCACGGTTCATGCATTGGCCCAGCGCCATGAAGGGCAGTCAGTCGCGATGGTGTCCCACGGCGGTGTGCTGGATTGCCTCTACCGAGCCGCCACGGGGCAGCCCCTGGATTCGCCGCGCACCTGGGAAATGGCCAATGCCGGCGTCAACCGTCTGCTCAAGGCGGGTGAAATCCTGACGCTGGTGGGCTGGGCTGACGTGACCCATCTGGAGGATGAGCCGGATTGGAGCGGGAGCGATCCCGCCGTGGGTTGAGCCCTGGCAACCGGGTCCGATCTCTTCCTCAACCCGGCCCGAACAGGTCCCCACGCGAGGCCGGTGGAGCAAGTCCCAGATGGCGCCACGCCGCCTGCGTGGCGATTCTTCCGCGCGGTGTGCGCTGGAGGTATCCCTGTTGGATGAGGAAGGGCTCGATCACATCCTCGATCGTGCCGGGCTCCTCCCCGATGGCGGCAGCCACATTGTCCAGCCCCACCGGACCGCCATCGAAGCGATGCACCACGGCCTCGAGCAACTTGCGGTCCATCAGATCAAATCCCTGCGGGTCCACATCCAGCATGCCCAGGGCCGCATCCGCCACCGCATGGGTGATCTGCCCCTGAGCCTTGACATCGGCGTAGTCCCGCACGCGGCGCAACAGTCGGTTGGCGATGCGTGGCGTGCCGCGCGAACGCTGTGCGATCTCTAGGGCGCCGCGCTCGTCGATCGCCGCCTTGAGCAGCCCGGCCGAGCGTTGAACGATTCGCGCCAATTCTTCGGGCGTGTAGAACTCCAGGCGTGCCACGATGCCGAAACGATCCCGCAGCGGATTGGTCAGCATGCCGGCTCGCGTGGTCGCGCCCACCAGGGTGAAGGGTTGCAGGTCGAGTTTGATGCTGCGCGCGGCCGGCCCCTCGCCGATCATGATGTCGATCTGATAGTCCTCCAGCGC
>CAYYYC010000276.1:0-2503 GCA_964475695.1 uncultured Rubrivivax sp. | reverse complement strand
CAGGGCCACGAGGAGCGTGGCATCGTCTGGCCGACGCCGCTCGCGCCGTTCGTGGTGGTGATCTGCCCGATCGGTATGGACCGCAGTGAGCCGGTTCGGCAGGCTGCCGAGGCCCTCTACGGCCAACTGCTCGAGCATGGGGTGGATGTCATTCTCGACGACAGGGGCGAGCGGCCAGGCGCCATGTTCGCCGACTGGGAGCTCATTGGCGTGCCCCTGCGGGTGGTGCTCTCCGAGCGCGGCCTCAAGGCCGGTGCGATCGAGTTGCAGGGCCGCCGCGATTTGCAGGCCGCCAGCGTGCCGCCGGCGCAGGCTTTGGGTGAAGTCTTGGCCCGCCTGAGGGCCTAGAGGCCTCGCCAGGCCTGTGGCTGGGCCGCCGAGGCGCCCAGCAGCCCGAGCACCCGTTCCACGGTCTCGTCGATCAGGGCCTGAACCGTTTCGGGCCGGTGGTAGAAGGCCGGCAGGGGGGGGAAGATGACTCCGCCCATCTCGGTGACCGCCGTCATGTTGCGCAGGTGGGCCAGATTCAGGGGCGTCTCGCGCACCATCAACACCAGGCGACGGCGCTCCTTGAGCGTGACATCGGCCGCGCGGGTCAGCAGGTTGTCGCTCAGTCCGTGGGCCACCGCGGCCAGCGTCTTCATCGAGCATGGCGCCACCACCATCGCATCCGCCGGGTAGGAGCCGCTGGCGATGCATGCACCCACGTCACCCACGGGATGGGCTTCATCGGCCAGAGACTCCAGCGCCGACCGGTCCATCCCAAGTTCGTGGTGGGCGTTGAGGACGCCGGCCGAGGTGGTCACCAGATGGGTGTGCACGCCCAGTGCCCGCGCGCGACGCAGCAGCCCCACGCCATAGGCTGCGCCACTGGCGCCAGTGATGCCCACGATGAGTCGAAGCCTGGTGCTCACGGGCGGAGAGTGGGGCGGCCTCAGTTGGGCTGGCCCAGGGCCTGCTGCAGTTCGCCGCTTTCGTACATCTCGGTCATGATGTCCGAGCCACCGACGAATTGGCCATCGATGTAGAGCTGCGGGATGGTGGGCCAATTGGCATAGGCCTTGATGCCTTGGCGGATGTCCTCGTCCTCGAGCACATTGACCGTGGCCAGGTCCTGCACGCCACAGGCCTTGAGCAGCTGGATGGCCCGCCCCGAGAAGCCGCACATCGGGAACTGCGCCGTCCCCTTCATGAACAGAACCACTCGGTGGCCCTTGACGATTTCCTCAATGCGCTGACGGGTATCGCTCATGGCTGGCTGCGGCCCTTGGCCGGTTGTGACGACAGCCTGAAATTATCCGGCAAGGCGCCCGCCCGTGCAGCGCGTGTGGCCAGCGATGTCCTTGCGGTGGGTGATGTCCCTGAAGTCCGCCCGGGCCAGCATTTGCCCCACGGCCTGCGCCTGGTCGCAACCGTGCTCGAGGAGCAGCCAGCCGCCGGGCTCCAGCCCACCGTGGGCGCCGACGATGATCGCCTGCAGGTCGGCCAACCCATGTTCCTGGGCCACCAGGGCCATGCGCGGCTCGTGCCGCAGGGACTGGAGGTGGGGGTCGTCCTCGGCGATGTAGGGTGGGTTGGAGACCGCCAGGGCGAATCGCCGGCCTTGTGCGGCTGACCACCAGGAGCCCGCGTGGAATTCGATCTCCAGAGCCAGGGCCTGCGCATTCGCGCGCGCCACCGCGAGCGCCTGAGGGCTGGCGTCGCTGGCGTGGACGCTCCACTGCGCCCGGCGGGCCTTGAAGGCCAGGGCAATCGCACCACTGCCCGTGCCCAGGTCGATCAGCGTCCCGACGGATGAACTCGCACATTCCAAGGCCCAGTCGACCAGGGTTTCGGTGTCGGGGCGGGGGTCCAGCACATGGCGGTCGACCCGCAGCGTCAGCCCATGGAACTCCCGTTGCCCCACCAGATAGGCCACCGGCACCCCTTCTTGGCGCCTCTCGAATAGGGCTTGCGCCGATTCGGCCTCGTTGGCAGTGAGCGCTCGCTCGCAATGAGCCAGCAAGGCGGTGCGGCTCAGGCCGAGAGCGTGGCCAAGCAGCAGTTGGGCATCGAGCCGGGTGAACCCGGCTTGCCGGCCCAACCGCAGCGCGTCGTCAATGGACTGGCCCTGGCGCAGACGCAGGACCGGAAATCCGTCGTCACCCACCGTGCCGGCCTTCAAGGGCCTGCAACTCTTCGGCCACCTGAGCGGCCTGAAGCGCGCCAACCAGGTCGTCCAGTTCGCCGTCCATCACCGCCCCAAGCTTGTAAAGGGTGAGGTTGATGCGATGGTCAGTCACCCGGCCTTGGGGGAAGTTGTAGGTGCGGATGCGATCGCTGCGGTCGCCCGTGCCCACCAGGCTCTTTCGGGTAGCCGCCTCGCGGGCCTCGCGCTCCCTGCGGTCCCGCTCGCGGAGGCGCGCAGCGAGAACCTGCATCGCACGGGCCTTGTTGCGGTGCTGGGAACGGTCGTCCTGGCATTCGGCCACCAAGCCCGTGGGAAGGTGGGTGATCCGAACCG
>CAYYYC010000275.1:0-2506 GCA_964475695.1 uncultured Rubrivivax sp. | reverse complement strand
TTCAGCGCCTGCCCTGGTTCGTGCGCCTGACGTTTTGTCAGGGGGGGCCCATCTGGGCGCCAGGGCTTGAGGTGGGGCGCCAGCGGGAGGCTCTGGCCCTGATCCGTGCCACGCTGCCACTGCATCGGCCCCGCCTGGCGCTGTTCAGCCCGGCCTGGGACATCCGGGCCATGGGCGAGGCCGAGCATGCCTTCAGCCACAGGCCACGCCTGGCATCGGGCCGCTCCACGGTGCTACTCGACCTGAGTCGGGATGAAACCGAGCGCCGCGCCGCGCAGGAAGGCCGATGGCGCAATCGCCTGAGCGCTGCCGAGCGCAGCGCCCTGAAGGTGCGGGTGTGCGGCGGCAAGGCCAGCGACATCCAGTGGCTGATCGATGCGGAGGCTGCGCAGCGCCGCCAGCGGGGCTACCTGAGCCTGCCGGTGGGCGCGGTGCAGGCCTACCAACAGGCCCACCGCAAGCCGTCACAGGCGCTGCTGACCCTTGCGGCCGAGCTGAACAACCAACGCTGTGCCGGGATGATGTTCCTGCTGCACGGCAGGGCAGCCACCTACCACCTGGGCTGGACCAACGACGAAGGTCGCGAGCTCAGCGCCCACAACCTGCTGCTTTGGCAGGGCTGCCGGCTGTTGGCCGAGCGCGGCATCGATCGGCTGGACCTGGGGGGCGTCAACACAGTCTCCAACCCGGGACTGGCGAGATTCAAGCTTGGCAGCGGCGGTCGCGTGGTGACCTGGGCAGGCACCTACCTCTGAGCCGAACCCTCAGCCGACCCTCGCCCGAAGCCACGGGCTGACCCGGTAGCGCTCGCCCCGGTAGTGGGCATCGAGCCGATCGAGCAGCGCCACCACCTCGCCGGCATCCCACTGGGCGAGCCATTCGAAAGGACCGGCCGGATAGTTCACCCCGAGCTTCATCGCCGCGTCGGCGCCTTCGGTGGTGCACACGCCCTGCGCCACCGCGTCGGCGGCTTCATTGATCAACATGGCCAGGGTGCGTGCGACGACCAGCCCCGGCGTGTCGGCCACCTCATGGGGCTCCACGCCAAGGCCGGCCAGATGCGCCACCGCCACCGCGCGCTGTTCAGGGCTGAGGCCCGGTGCGCACGCGTAGGCCAGTGCGGGCGACCGGGCACCGGAAGCCCCGCCCGGTCGGTGGGTCAGCCTGTCATGCACGACCACCGCCTTGGAGCCGAGCGTGCGGGCCAGGGCCGCCGCGGTACGCCCGTCCGTCGCCACGATGTGGACTCCCTGCACCACCACGCCCCCATGGCGGTCGTCGGCCACCGCACGCGCGGCCGAAGAAGCCGCCATCGGATCGATCGAGACTGCGGGCAGCGCCGGCACGCCTTCGGGATAGCGATAGAAGCCGCGGGCGGCCTTGCGACCCAACAATCCTCCGTCCACCATCTCACGCTGCACGAGCGATGGCACGAAGCGCTTGTCTTGGAAGTTGGCCTCGTAGACCGACATCGTCACCGCAAAGTTGGTGTCGTGGCCGATCAGATCCATCAGCTCGCAAGGGCCCATCCGAAAGCCCGCCGACTTGAGGCAGGCATCCAGCAATTCAGCCGATGCCGCCCGCTCCTGCAGCAGCGCGAGGGTCTCGGCGTAGTAGGGGCGCGCGATCCGATTGACGATGAACCCCGGCGTGCTTCTGGCATGCACCGGCACCTTGCCCCACCCCTGGCTCAACGCGTGGATGGCTCCGGCCACGGCCGGATCGGTCTGCAGGCCCGAGACCACCTCGACCAGCTTCATCAGCGGCACGGGATTGAAGAAGTGCATCCCCACCAGGCGCTCGGGACGCTTCAGGCCGTTGGCGATCGCGGTGACCGAGATCGACGAAGTGTTGGTGGCCAACACGCAATCGGGCCCCATCACCGACTCCAACTCCGAAAACAACGCGCGCTTGGCGTCCAGCCTTTCGACGATGGCCTCGACCACGAGCCCCGCATCTCGCGCCTCGGCCAACGAGCCGACCGGCACGATGCGCTGCAGCGCCTCATTGCAGGCCGTCTGCGACAGCCTGCCCTTTTCCACCAGGGATTGCAGGGTCGCCGCAAGCTTGGCCCCGGCCTGCAGGGCTGCCCCCTCCCGGGCGTCGTGCAGATACACCTTCTGGCCCGCCTGGCGCATGGCCTGGGCCGCCACCTGGGCGATGCCGGCCCCCATGATGCCCGCGCCCACGACCAGCACGCTGCGATGGCTCAGATCCATCAGTAGGTCTCCAGATGCAGACGGCCCTGAGCCTTCATCTGGGCACCGATCGAGTCCCAGTCGAGCCCGGCCTGATGCGCCACATCACGCAGGGCCATGACCACGCCCTCCTCCATGGCCTTGAGCCCGCAGACATAGAAACTGGCGTTGGGGTCGTCCAGCAGAGGCGCGAGGTCCGCTGCACGCTCCCTCATGAGATCCTGCACATAGCACTTGGCCTGCCCGGGCGTGCGGCTGAAGGCCAGATTGATGTCGATGAAGTCCTTGGGCAGCGATTGCAGCGGGCC
>CAYYYC010000274.1:0-2508 GCA_964475695.1 uncultured Rubrivivax sp. | reverse complement strand
TTCCGATGATTGAGCGGCTGCGGCAGGACTGCCCCGTGGCGCTGGCGGTCAGCCTGCATGCGCCCGATGACGGACTGCGCAATGATCTGGTGCCTCTGAACCGGAAGTACCCCTTGGAGGAACTGCTGGCCGCGTGCGTGGCATACCTCCCGGCAGCACCCAGAGACTTCATCACTTTCGAATATTGCATGCTCGATGGAGTCAATGACAGTCAGGAGCACGCCCAGGCGCTCCTGGGATTGGTCAAAAACCGGATTTCCTGCAAGTTCAATCTGATCCCGTTCAACCCGTTCCCCCAATCGGGCCTCAGGCGATCACCGCCCGAGAGGGTCGCCGCGTTCGCTGAAGTGCTTCAGAATGCGGGGATAGTGACAACCATCCGCAGGACTCGAGGCGACGATATCGACGCGGCTTGTGGTCAATTGGCCGGTGAGGTTCAGGACCGGACTCGGCTCCACTCTCGGCGCAATGCCTCCGTGATCGACGTGTTGCCGATTCAAAGCGCGCCATGAGACGCATTCGAAGTGCCTTTTCTCCATTGGTCAGCCGGCTGCTCTGGCCTTGTTTGATGGCTTTCGGGCTGACGGCCTGTGCCGGCGTCCAGGCCCCGAGTTCCTCCGACGCAGACCTGCCCACGGCAAGCGACCAGACGGACACGCAGCGCCGGGCGGCACTTCGCACCGAACTGGCCGCCGCATATCTGGCCGCCGGGCTGCCCCTGGTGGCCCTCGATGAGGTCAAGCAGGCGCTTCGGATCGACCCGAGGCTGACGCAAGCCCTCAATGTGCGTGGCTTGGCCTATGCTGCCTTGGGAGATCCGAGGCGGGCTCAGGACAGTCTCGAGCAGGCCCTCGATTCGGCGCCCGGAGATCCCGCAAGCCTGCACAACCTTGCCTGGTTCCATTGCCAGCAGGGTCAGTTTCCCCAGGCCCTCGCCGCCTTCGATCAGGTGTTGGCTCAGTTGCGCGGGCCCAGCGCCTCGCGCACCCTGCTGGCGCGAGGGGTCTGCGAGTCCCGGGCCGGCAGGATGGAAGCGGCGGTGCGGGCGTTGCAGTCATCGCTGGACCATGACCCGTCCAATTCGGCGGCGGCGATCAACCTGGCCGCTGTGCTGGAGCAGCAGGGGCGTTTGCAGCTCGCGGCGGTTCATGCGCGCAGGGTCAATGGGGATCGCGCTGCGCGCAATCCGGAGTCGCTCTGGCTGGGGGCCCGCATCGAGCGCAGGCTGGGCCATGAAGCGGCAGCCCAGGCATTGCTCGAGACACTGCACAGCCGCTTTCCGCAATCCCCGCAGGCCCTGGCGGTGACCCAGGGGAGTGCACCATGACAGATCCCCAGGACAGCGTGCAATCCCCGGAAGGTGGCGCCCCGGCAGATCATCCGGGTGTGGCGCTGCGTCAAGCGCGACTGGCCAGCGGACAGACCTTGGCCCATTACGCCGTGGTGCTGAAGATCTCCGAGCGAAGGCTCCAGGCCTTTGAAGAGGGGCGGTGGTCGGATGTGGGCGACATCACTTTTGTGCGCGCCCTGGCACAGCGCCTCTGCCGCCAATTGGGGATGGATCCGGCGCCGGTGCTGGCCGCCCTGCCTCTTGCGCAGTCTGCGCCTCGAGCACTTTCCGACCGCGGCACACAGGCCGCCGGGGCGCCTCCAACCCAGCACAGCCTGAGCAGGCCGGTGGCGCTGCCCGAGCGTGGTTGGGCAGGGCGAGGATGGCTGACCCCAATCCGCGTTGCTGTCGGTTTGATTCTGCTGGGGGCGTTGGCCGTGGCCTGGCTGCCCGAGGAGTGGTGGGGCCGCCCCGCTTCTCCAGGCCAGATCGTTGAAGAAGTTCGGCCACAGGGCATGGTTCAGCCCGAGCAGGCAGGATCTGCGCCGCCTGCAGTGGCTGCCTCTGACCCTGCATCCGCCGCATCCACGGTTCAGCCGTCGCCGCAAACGCAGACGCAGACGCAGTCTGACTCGCCGACGGCAGGCGCGCTTCAGGTCAGGGCGACAAAGGACTCCTGGGTGCGCGTGACCGATGCCGGGGGGCAGGTGTTGATCATGCGAATGATGCTGGCCGGGGAGAGCGTGGGCATTGACGGAACCCGACCCCTGCGACTTCGTGTGGGCAATGTCCCAGGCACCGAGGCCATCTGGCTCGGCAGACGTGTTCCGCTTGAGGCCACCCAGGTCGACGGCGTTGCCGAAGTCGAGCTCCGTTAGGTTCCTGGCCAGAACGCAGCCAGCCTCAGGAGACCCATCGATGAACCCCAACGCGTCAGCCTCTGCGCAAGACTCCATTGCGATCGAGATGGCCCATGCGCGGCGAATCGTTCGCCGGCAGGCCAGAGTGGCCCACGCCGGGCAGGTGCTCACATTGGGTGGAGACGCGCCAGTGCGCGTGCAGTCGATGACGAACACCGACACCGTCGATGTGATCGAAACGGCCATCCAGGTCAAGGAGCTCGCCCAAGCCGGATCCGAGCTTGTGCGCATCACGGTCAACACGCCCGAGGCCGCCGC
>CAYYYC010000273.1:0-2510 GCA_964475695.1 uncultured Rubrivivax sp. | reverse complement strand
CTCTCTCGCCTCCCGAAAGTGTGCCGACGGGCTGTTGCGCGAGCTCCCCGGCAAAACGGAACTTGCCCAGGAAGTCCCGCAACTCCTGCTCCCGGGCCGGAGGCCCTTTCTCGCGAGCCCATCGGGTGAGCGACTGCAGCGCGGTCTGCTCGTCTTGCAGCAGGTCCATTTCCTGCTGGGCAAAGTACCCGATGCGCAAGCCCCTGGCGCCGATGACGCGGCCTGCCAGAGGTTCGATTTGCCCGCAGATCGTCTTGATCAGGGTTGACTTGCCCTGCCCGTTGGCGCCAAGGATTCCGATGCGTTGCCCTGCCAAAAGGCTGGCCTGAACCTGGCCGACAACCGTGCGCTCGCCGTATCCGCAGTCGAGCGCCTCGAGGCTGAGCATCGGGTTGGAGATCGCATCGGCGGGCTTGAGCTCAAACGAGAGCTCGCCGGCCGTGAGAATCGGGGCCAGGCGTTCCATCCGGGCCAGGGCCTTGACTCGGCTCTGCGCCTGCTTGGCTTTGCTGGCCTTGGCCTTGAACCGGTCGATGAACCTCTGCAGATGGGCAATGCGGTCGCTTTGGCGCGAGAGGGCTGCGGTCTGCTGCCGGATTCGCTCCGCTCTCATCGCCTCGAAGGCGCTGTAGTTCCCCCCGTAACGGGTGAGTCTGCCGCCCTCGAGGTGAATGGTGACTTGGGTGACCGCGTCGAGAAATTCCCGGTCGTGGCTGATGATCAAGACGGTGGCTTGCACTCGCGCGAGCCAGCTTTCCAACCAGACCAGCGCATCAAGGTCCAGGTGGTTGGTGGGCTCGTCGAGCAGCAGCAAGTCAGCCGGAGACATCAGCGCACGGGCCAATTGCAGCCGCATGCGCCAGCCGCCCGACAGGCTGTTCACCGCCGCGTCGAGCTGCTGGGCTTCAAACCCCAGCCCCATGAGCAGGGCTTGGGCGCGCGAGCGCGCATCGAAGGCCCCCGCCTGCGCCAGGGACACATGGGCCTGGGCGATCGCATGACCATCACCGCGGGACTCGGCCAGCAGGAGATCCTGCCGCGCGGCGATGAGCGGCCCGTCGCCCTGGAGTACATACTCTGTGACAGGGGTGTCCGACTGGGGCATGTCCTGCGCCACTTCGGCAATCCGCCATCCCTTGGGGACGTCGACCTCCCCGCCATCGGGCTCCAGACGACCGGCCAATGCGGCCAGGAGGCTCGACTTGCCTGCGCCATTGCTGCCCACCAGGCCAAGCTTTTGACCGGGGTTGATTGCCAGGCTCGCTTCTTCGAGGACCATCCGAGCGCCTCGGCGCAACCGCAGGCGACGCAGAGTGATCACTGGGCCGCGGCTCCGGCCTGGCAAGCCCGGGCTGCGGCCCAGTCCTTGAGCTCTCCTGCGGTCAGGGCCACCACCAAATCATCGCCGGCTGACGTGCCAAGCCAGATGGGGCAGAGCCCGCGGCTCCCCGCGAACGCCGCCTCAAAGCCCTCACGCTCATGGCCGATTTCCAGGACAAGCAGCCCTTGCGCTGACAGGTGGTGCCCGGCGGAATCGAGCAGCGGACGCACGAAATCCATGCCGTCCGGGCCTCCTTGAAGTGCCATGGCGGGCTCGGCCAGATATTCGGCTGGGAGTTTGGCCATGGAACTCGAGTTCACATATGGGGGGTTGCAGACGATCAGGTCGTAGATCCGGCCGGGCACGGCCGACAGGCCGTCGCCCTCGATCAGTTCGATCCTGGACTCGAGTGCATGGCGCTGCAGGTTCACCCGGGCCACCTGAAGAGCCGCGGTGCTGAGGTCAGTGGCATCGATGCGGGCTTCGGGCCAGGCCATCGCGCACAGCACCGCCAAGCTTGCATTGCCGGTGCAGAGGTCCAGGACATGCCGCGGGTCTGCCGCCAGCAGCGCATCGATCTGGCCCTGCGCCAGGCACTCGGCAATCAGGGACCGAGGGACGATGCAACGCCGATCCACATGGAAAGGGACCCCCTGGAGCCATGCTTCCTGGGTCAGGTAGGCTGCCGGAACCCGCTCCCGGATCCTGCGCGAGACCAGCTCATCGATTGCTCGACGCTCATCGTCGCTCACAACACGGTTGGGAATCCCTGCCGGATCGTCCACGGGCAGCCCCAGACTCCAAAGGCAGAGCCAGGCCGCCTCATCCTGAGCGTTGGTGGTGCCGTGCCCAAATGAAACGCCCGAATCGTCAAGCAGGGCGGCCTGGGCTGGGATGAGCTCGCTGAGCGTCAATCAGGCCCGAAGCAGTTCGTTGATGCTGGTCTTGGCGCGGGTCTGCGCATCCACCTTCTTGACGATGACGGCGCAGTACAGGCTGTACTTCCCGTCAGGGCTGGGCAGGCTGCCGCTGACAACCACCGAACCCGCGGGAATGCGCCCGTAGCTGACCTCACCCGTGGCGCGGTCGTAGATCTTGGTGCTTTGGCCGATGTAGACACCCATCGAAATGACGGAGTTCTCCTCAACGATGACTCCCTCCACCACTTCCGACCGGGCGCCGATGAAGC
>CAYYYC010000272.1:0-2514 GCA_964475695.1 uncultured Rubrivivax sp. | reverse complement strand
ACCATCTTGGCCAGTTGTCCAGCGCCGCTGGGGCCCACGCGCGTGACCGCGCGGGCATAGGCCATGGCCACGGACCGCATCGCCTGGAAGGCGTGGTCATCCCCGCCGCACATGACCGTCAGCACCCCGTGAACCGCGCCCGCCTGCCCCCCGGAGACCGGCGCGTCCACAAAGTGCAGGCCCGTGGCCCGCGCCTGCCGCGCAAGGTGACGTGCGACTTCGGCTGATGCGGTGGTGTGGTCCACGAAGATCGAACCTGGGGCCATGGCCGCCAAGGCCCCATCGGGGCCCAGGGTCACGCTGCGCAGGTCGTCGTCGTTGCCCACGCAGGCAAAGACGAGGCCCGCGTCCGCAGCGGCGATGGCTGGCGTGGAGGCCATGGCCCCCCCGAATTCCTCAACCCAGGCCGCCGCCTTGGCCGCCGTTCGGTTGTAGACCGTGACCGCGTGGCCGGCTCGCGCCAGATGCCCTGCCATGGGGTGCCCCATGACGCCCAGGCCCAGAAAGGCCACCCGTTGCGGGGCGGCGGGTTCGTAGCTCTTGTTGCCGATGCTGCTCATGCGGGAATCTCCGGGTGCCGGGCATGGCGTCGGGCCTCGATGGCGCTGATCACCCCCTGGCGCTCCAGGGCCGCGAGTGCCTGGTCCAGCGTGCGCATGCCTTGCGAAGAGCCCGATTGCATCACGGAAACGATCTGGGCGGCCTTGTTCTCGCGGATCAGGTGGCTGATGGACGGCGCGGCCAGCAGGATTTCAAGGGCCGCCACCCGCCCAAGTCCGTCCGCACGCCGGCACAGAGTCTGAGCCACCACCGCCCTGAGCGAATCCGCCAACAGCGCCCGCGCTGCGCCTTGAAAGCCTGCGGGGCACATCTCGATGAGCCGCCCGATCGCCTGCATGGCTCCTCGGGCGTGCAGCGTGGCCAGCACCAGATGGCCGGTTTCGGCCGCCGAGAGCGCCAACTGGGCCGTCTGGGCATCACGCAACTCCCCGACCACGAGCACATCGGGGTCTGCGCGCAGCGCGGCCCGAAGCGCCTGTGCAAAGTCCCGGCAGTGCAGGCCCACCTCGCGCTGGTTGACCAGGCAGCGGCGGCTCGTGTGGATGAACTCAATCGGGTCTTCGACGGTGAGGATATGCCCATCCTGGTGGCGGTTGCGGTGGTCCGCCATGGCGGCCAGCGTGCTGCTCTTTCCCGAGCCGGTGGCCCCGACCACAAGCACCAGTCCGCTCGAAAGCATCGCCAGGCGGCGCAGGACATCTCCCGCCTGCAACTCGTCGAGGCTGCGCACGGCCCCGGGCACGATCCGCAGCGTGGCGGCCGGCCCCCGCATTTGCCGGAAGCAGTGCGCCCGCAGACGCGTCAGCCCGGGCAGCTCAGAGGAAAAATCCAGCGTGGCGCCGGACTCACGGAGCTGGCGCTGGGCCGCTGACATCAGCGGGGCCAGGAGCTCGTCGATGTCGCGAGCCTGCAGCGCCGGCGACTCCAGAGCCAGCAGATCACCGTGCAACCGCAGCCGGGGCGGCTGGCCGGCTGCCAGGTGCAGGTCCGAGGCGCCAAGGCGCAGGGCCTGGCTCAGCAGCGACGCGATTTGCATGGCGGGCCTTGTCAACGCCCGCGCGGAGGCTGCGGTACGCTCAACGGATTATGAGCAGCATCGCCGAGGCCATCCTCCACACCAAGGAGCGAATTGCCAGGGCCTGCCTTGACAGCGGGCGCGACCCTCACGGCGTGGCCTTGCTGGCGGTCAGCAAGACCCACCCCTGGGCCGTGGTGAGGCAGGCCGTGGCTGCGGGTCAGGTGGCCTTCGGGGAGAACTATGTGCAGGAAGGCTTGGTCAAGATCGGACAGGCGCGGCTGAGCCATCCGCTCGGCGGGCTGCAGTGGCACCTGATCGGCCCCTTGCAGGCCAACAAGACCCGGGACGTGGCCGAGCATTTCGACTGGGTGCACAGCGTGGACCGGCTGAAGATCGCGCAGCGTCTCTCGGACCAGCGGCCGGCAGGGCTTGCGCCGCTGCAGGTGTGCCTGCAGGTCAACATCAGCGGGCAGGCCAGCAAGTCGGGCCTGGCGCCCGAGCAGGCGCTCGAGCTGGCGCGGCAGGTGCAGCAGTTGCCGCGCCTGCAGTTGCGCGGCCTCATGGCCATTCCCGAGCCGGCCCAGAGTGAGCAGCAGCGCCGGGCGCCCTACCGTGCCCTTCGTGAATTGCGTGATGAAATGCAGCGCGCGGAACCGGGTCTGCGCCTGGATGTCTTGAGCATGGGCATGAGTGACGACCTGCGGGAGGCGATCGCCGAAGGGTCCACATTGGTTCGGGTGGGCACGGCCATCTTTGGACGGAGGCAGCATGGCCCAGCACAGCCCTGAAGCGGTACTCATCGGAGCGCCCACCGACATCGGCGCCAGCGCGCGCGGCGCTTCCATGGGCCCGGAGGCCCTGCGTGTGGCCGGACTGGCTGCCGCGCTTGGGGCCCGCGGCTTGGCCGTGGGTGAGGTAGGCAACCTCGCCGGCCC
>CAYYYC010000271.1:1254-2534 GCA_964475695.1 uncultured Rubrivivax sp. | reverse complement strand
GCGCGGCCCTGCAGGATGTTGATCGACTGGTCCGCCGTCTTGCGGGCTGCCGATTCCTGATAGAGCTCGGGGTAGGCCTGCGCCTCCCGCATCTTGAAATCGGAGGAGGAGCGCAGGGGCCCCTCTTCAATCATGAGCACCGAAAGCCCAGCCTCAGCGCACAGCTGCGCTGCGCTGGCGCCTCCGGCGCCGGTGCCCACGATCACCACATCGGCCTGCAGGCTCAAGTCCCGCTCGAGGGTGCGTCCGTCCACCACCCGCCAACCTTGCTGCAAGCCCAGGGCAATCGGGTCCTTCCGCGGATCCGTCTGCTTCATGCCGGCCTCAGTTCGGGCGGTCCGGGATAGCCCAATGCGGGCCAGGATGCAGGGTCCGAGTACCACGCCGCAAGGATCAGATCGTGCAGCGCGTGGTAGCCCGCCTGGAGCAGACTCAAGCCACTGCTGCGCCACCGCTGCAGGAACGCCTCGATCTCCTGTGGGGTGGCCTCTTCCCAGGAATGCCAGATGCCGGTGGTTGGGCCCCGGAACGGGGCCAGGGCCAGCAGGCTCAACAACTGCCCGAGATCATGCTGCGCGGCGGGGCTGAGGCGCAGGATGGCCTCCCGCACGCCCTGCACCACCGCCTGACAGGCCGCGGGACTGGAGCACACCCCGTCCAGCACCACAGGCGCCAGAGCGCCCACGACCTGCTCGGCGCCGTTGGGCCAGGGCTGCGGCCTGGGCAGGCGACCCTCCCGTGCCAGGCTCATGAGCTGCCGCGAGTGCCAGGCATCGGCCAACCCCGCAGCGGCCAACACCCCGCCGCCGAGCAGTCCGACTTTGAGCCAGCGGCGTCTGGTGAACATCAGGCGAGTCTACGCAAGTTCCCCGCGCTTCAATGCAGCCCACACGCGGGCGATGCGCGCCTGGTCACCCGGCGCTCGGTCAAGTGGCTGCAGGCTCAAGCCCATGGCGGATGGCATCCAGCGCGGGCTCAGCAGCCGCGAGGCGGCGGCCCTGCTGCGCAGGCACGGCCCCAACCTCATGCCCGATCGGGATCGGCACGGATTGGCGCACACGCTCAGAAGCGTCATGACGGAGCCGATGTTCGTGCTGCTCCTGGCCGCGGCGGCGCTGTACCTTCTGATCGGTGATCTTGGCGAAGGACTGCTGCTCGGCGGCTTCGCGGCGCTGACGGTGGCTCTGGTGGTCCTGCAGGAGCGGCGCCGCGAGCGCTCGCTGCAGGCGCTGCGCGACATGGCTGTGCCGATGGTCCAGGCCCTGCGAGACGGGCAGTGG
>CAYYYC010000271.1:0-1154 GCA_964475695.1 uncultured Rubrivivax sp. | reverse complement strand
GGCGTCTGGTGCGCCGCTTTGGTCTGTTGGCAGCCCTGGCCAGCCTGGCGGTGCTGCTGGTGTGGGGCTGGCTCAAGCAGGACTGGGTCGCAGGCGCGTTGGCCGCACTGGCTCTGGGCATGGGAATGCTGCCCGAGGAGTTCCCGATGGCGCTGGCGATTTTCATGTCCATGGGGGCCTGGAGGCTGTCACGCATGCATGTGTTGGCCAGGCACGGCTCCGTGATCGAGGCGCTTGGAACGGCCACGATGCTCTGTGTGGACAAGACGGGCACGCTGACCGAAAACGCGCAACGCCTGGTGGGCCTGCTTGTTCCAGGGGCCACGGCGCTCGAATCGCCGAACCCCAGAGGCTTGGCAGAGAACACCCAGGCCTTGAGGTCGTTGTTGGCCGCGGCGCTTCAGGCCAGTCGCCGTGCCAGGGTCGATCCCTTGGACCGTGCGATCCATGACGCCGCCGGCACTCTGGGCGAGACGGCCTTGCGGGGGTGGTCCTTGGTCCACGAGTGGCCTCCGCAACCGGGGCGGCGGTTCAATGCGCGCCTTTGGCGCGGGCCCGACGAACGACGGGTGCTGGTGGCCAAGGGCGCGCCCGAGGACATCGCATTGCTCTGTGGGATGACCGAGCCGATGAGGGCACATGAGCTCGCCCAGGCCAGTGCGCTGGCTGCGCGGGGGCTGCGGCTTCTGGGGGTGGCCCGTTTGGAGGCCGACGCCCCTGACCACCCTTTGGCTTTGGAAAGTCGGCGGCAGGAATTCGGCCTGCAGCCGCCAACGGCCACTCTGCAATGGCTCGGACTGCTGGCTTTCGAGGATCCGATCCGGGCCACCGTGCCGATGGCCGTGGCTCAAGCTGGTGAGGCGGGAATGTCGGTGTGTCTGATCACTGGCGACCATGAGCAGACCGCACTGAGCATCGCCCGTCAGGCCGGCATCGACACCCGTCAGGGCGTCGTGCAGGGTGAGCAGTGGGAGGCCATGAACGAGTCGGCGCGCCTCAATGCCATCGCAGGCGTTCGCGTCTTCGCCCGGATCAGTCCGCTGCAGAAACTGGCCCTGGTGCGCCAGTTCCAGAATGCCGGCCATGTGGTGGCCATGACAGGCGACGGCGTCAACGATGCGCCTGCGCTCAAGCGTGCCGACGTCGGTGTGGCG
>CAYYYC010000270.1:377-2555 GCA_964475695.1 uncultured Rubrivivax sp. | reverse complement strand
ACAACATCGAGCAGATCGTGCGCCTGGGCACCTACAGCCGCGACACCCTGCAGCAGTTGCGTGCGCAGCGGGGCATCGAGTACGACCAGCGCACCCAGGGCATCCTGCACTTCTACACCAACCCCGAGGAATTCGAGGGAGCCGAGGCCCCGGCGGCACAGATGCGCGCGCTGGGCTGCGACCGACGCGTCATCAGTGCCGACGAGGCGGTCAGGCTGGAGCCTGCGCTGGCCCACATCCGTCCGCGCTTGGCCGGCGCCACCTACACCGCCGAGGATGAGTCGGGCGACGCCAACCGTTTCGCGCGCGAGCTGGTCAAGCGATGCGAGGAAGACGGGGTGCAGTTCCTCATGAGCCACACGATCACCGCGCTTCGCCAGGCCGGCGGCGAAATCGACCACGTGGAGGCCACGGACAGCGAGGGGCGGTTCCAGCGCCTGCGAGCCGACGCCTATGTGCTGGCCATGGGCAGCCTGTCGCCGCTGTACGCCAAGCCGCTGGGCATCGAGTTGCCGATCTATCCGGCCAAGGGCTACTCGGTGACCATGCCTGTCAAGGACGCGAGCAAGGCCCATCAGGTTTCACTGACCGATGACGAATACAAGCTCGTCTTCTCCCGCCTGGGCGATCGGCTGCGGATCGCCGGCACGGCCGAGCTCAATGGCTATGACCGTGACCTCAATCGGGTGCGCTGCGAGGCCATCGTGCGCCGCGTCGAGGAGCTTTTTCCTGGGGCGGGGCACCTGGACCAGGCCCAGTTCTGGACAGGCCTGCGCCCGGCCACCCCGAGCAATGTGCCGATCATCGGCCGCTCCAAGGTGGGCAAGCTGTTCCTCAACACCGGCCATGGCACCCTGGGGTGGACGCACGCCTGCGGCTCGGGCAAGAGCATCGCCCGCATCGTCAGCGGGCTCAAGCCCGAGGTGAACTTCGCCTTCACTGGCCCGTCGTCCTGATGTCCTGATCCAGGGGCGCCGGCATGCGCCGCCCCCTCAATTCCCGCCGCGAGCGGCAGGGTGCCGGCTTGGGGGACACTGGAGGATTCGACCTTCCCAAGCATGCCCCTCTCAGGAGGGCGCTTTGGTGAAGGATCGCCCCTCGGTGTTCCTCAGCCCCAGCCATGACCTCCGGCCTCATCCTCATTCGCGGCGCCCGCCAGCACAATCTGAAGAATCTCGACCTGGACATCCGGACCGGCGAGATGACGGTAGTCACCGGACCCAGCGGCAGCGGCAAGAGCAGCCTGGTCTTCGACACCCTCTACGCCGAGGGGCAGCGCCGCTACGTCGAAACCTTCTCGGCCTATGCGCGGCAGTTCCTGGACCGCATGGACCGCCCGGCGGTCGACCGCGTGGAGGGTGTGCCCCCGGCCATCGCAATCGACCAGACCAATCCGGTGCGCACCAGCCGCTCCACCGTCGGGACGATGACCGAGATCAACGACCATCTAAAACTCCTGTTCGCCCGCGCGGGGCACCTGTTTGACCGCCAATGCGGCCTGCCGGTCAGGCACGACACGCCGCAGACGCTGTTCCAGGAGATTGCCCGGCGGGCGAGCGACGCGGGTGATCCGCGTCTGGTCTTCACCTTTCCGGTGACTTTGCCCGCAGACACCACGCCGCAGCAGCAGGAGGAGTGGCTGGCGGCCAGCGGCTTCACCCGGGTGCAGGCCGAGCGGATGGAGGGGCCGCGCAAGATCATCGACGTGGTGGCCGACCGTTTTCGCATGGGCAACACCGAGTCTGTGCGGGTGATGGAGGCCATCGAGTTGGCTCTGAGGCGGGGTTCCGGCCGACTCAATGTCTTTGTCCTTCGCGAGCAGGGTGACCCGCTGCTGTGGAAGTTCGCCACCGGCTTGCATTGCCCCGAAAGCGGCATCGGCTACGCCGAGCCCCAGCCGGCGCTGTTCAGCTTCAACTCGGCCTTCGGCGCCTGTGAGACCTGCCGTGGTTTTGGCCGGGTGATCGGGGTGGATTGGGGCCTGGTCATCCCGGATGAGCGCAAGACACTGCGCAGCGGAGCGATCAAGCCGCTGCAGACTCCGGCCTGGGCCGATTGCCAGGAGGATCTGATGCGCCATGCCGGGTCTCGCGGCGTGCCTCGCGACACCGCCTGGTCTCAGCTGTCGCCGGCCCATCGGGAATGGGTCCTGCAGGGCGACCCGGACTGGAAGGGCCA
>CAYYYC010000270.1:0-275 GCA_964475695.1 uncultured Rubrivivax sp. | reverse complement strand
CAAGCAGTGGTACGGCGTGCGCCGCTTCTTCGAATATCTGGAGAGCAAGGCCTACAAGATGCACATCCGCGTGCTGCTGTCGAAGTACCGCAGCTACACGCCCTGTGCCGTGTGCAACGGAGCCCGGCTCAAGACAGAAGCGCTGCTGTGGCGCATCGGAAGCCAGGCCGATGCCGACGCGGAGCTGCCCCCCGGGGATCGCGTCATGCCCGCCGGCGTGGCATGGACGCCCGCGCAGCTTCAGGCCATGCCCGGGCTGAGCCTGCACGACCTGA
>CAYYYC010000269.1:369-2558 GCA_964475695.1 uncultured Rubrivivax sp. | reverse complement strand
GGCGCCGTTGCCGTCATCACACTGAACAATCCGCCGGTGAACGGCCTTGGACTGGCCACCCGGCAGGCCGTTGCCGATGGAATCGGCAAAGCGGTGGACGATGACGCAATCAAGGCCATCGTGTTGACCGGGGCAGGCAAGGCGTTCTCGGGCGGGGCCGACATCCGGGAATTCGGCTCGCCCAAGGCGATCCAGGAGCCCAACCTCCTGAGCCTGATTCGCCTTTGCGAAAACACGCCCAAGCCGGTGGTGGCGGCCATCCACAGCGTGTGCATGGGCGGTGGACTGGAGCTGGCTCTGGGATGCCACTACCGAGTGTCGACAAGCGGTGCCCAGATCGCCTTGCCGGAAGTCAAGCTCGGCTTGGTGCCGGGCGCCGGCGGCACCCAGCGGCTGCCCCGTGTTCTGGGCGTGGCGACGGCACTCAACATGATCGTCAAGGGTGATCCGGTCCCCAGCGAGGTCCTGGCTGCCTTGCCCGGACAAAAATTGTTCGACCGTGTGATCGAGGGTGACCTGCTGGAAGGCGCATGCCGCTTTGCGCTGGAGATTTGCGATCTGCGACCCTTGCCCCAGGTGCGCCGCCTCGAGGCCTCACATCCCCAGGGTCAGGCCTACTTTGCTTTTGCCCGCAACACGGTTCGTGCGGTGGCCAAGCACTTTCCGGCTCCCGAAAAGTGCGTCGACTGCGTGGAAGCGGCCACGAGCATGGCGATCGATGAAGGACTGGCGTTCGAGCGGGGGCAGTTTCTCGCGCTGATGATGACGCCCGAGTCCAGGGCCTTGCGCCACGCTTTCTTCGGCGAGCGAGCCGCCGGCAAGATTCCCGATGTTCCCGATGGAACGCCTGTGCGCAAGATCCAAGCGGTTGGCGTGGTCGGCGCGGGAACCATGGGCGGTGGGATCTCGATGAACTTCCTCAGCGCGGGCATTCCCGTCACATTGCTCGAGACCAGCCAGGACGCGCTTGATCGCGGGCTGGCCACCATCCGAAAGAACTATGAAGCTCAGGTCAAGAAGGGAAAGCTCAGCGTGGAAAGGCTGCAGCAGCGACTGGCGTTGATCAAGCCCACGCTCGCAGATGGAGACCTCAGCGACTGCGATCTGATCATCGAGGCGGTCTTTGAGGACCTGAGCGTCAAGCAGCAGGTCTTTCAGAGGCTGGACGCGGTGGCCAAGCCGGGGGCGATCCTCGCCTCCAACACCTCCACGCTCGATCTGGATCGGATCGCCTCGTTCACCCGCCGCCCCGCAGACGTGGTCGGCATGCACTTCTTCAGTCCGGCCAATGTGATGAAGTTGCTCGAGGTGGTGCGTGGCCGCCAGACAGATCCTGGGGTGCTGGCCACGGTGATGAGGCTGGCCAAGCTGATCAAGAAGACCGCCGTGGTCTCGGGCGTCTGCGATGGGTTCATCGGCAATCGAATGATCGAACAATATGGCCGCCAGGCCGGCTTTCTCCTGGAGGAAGGCTGCACGCCTGCGCAGGTCGACCGCGCCATCGAGAAATTCGGCTTTGCGATGGGGCCCTTCCGGATGGGCGACCTGGCCGGCAACGACATCGGCTGGGCTATCCGCAAGCGCCGCTATCTGGAAAAGCCCCAGATGCGCTACAGCAAGACGGCCGATCTCCTGTGTGAGATGGGCCGTTTTGGCCAGAAGACAGGCGCCGGATGGTACGACTACGCGCCCGGCAAGCGCGATGCGATCGAGTCGGCCGTGGTGCTCAGGATGATCGAGGACCATCGCGCGTCGCTGGGCATCGCTGCGCGCTCCGTCCCGGACGATGAGATCGTCCACCGCCTGGTCTATGCCCTGGTCAACGAGGCTGCGCGCATCCTGGACGAAGGCATCGCCAACAAACCCAGCGATGTGGACATGGTCTATCTCACGGGCTACGGATTTCCGCTGTGGCGCGGCGGCCCCTTGTGCTATGCGGACACCCAAGGCCTGTTCA
This sequence comes from uncultured Rubrivivax sp., assembly GCA_964475695.1. Classification (GTDB taxonomy): domain Bacteria; phylum Pseudomonadota; class Gammaproteobacteria; order Burkholderiales; family Burkholderiaceae_C; genus RFTU01. The sequence continues at coordinate 601 of CAYYYC010000269.1, read as the reverse complement.
ATGTGGTTCAGGCCATGCGCCGCTTCTCCCGCAATCCGCTGGACGACGCTGAGTTCTGGCAGCCCGCGCCGCTTCTGGCGCGTCTGGCGGCTGAGGGCAAGACCTTCAACTGACTCGAAACGAAATCCCAGGACTTCAAGCCATGAGCAATGCACTCATCGTCTCGACCGCACGCACGCCGCTGGCCAAGAGCTGGAAGGGCGCCTTCAACATGACCCATGGCGCCACTCTG
>CAYYYC010000269.1:0-359 GCA_964475695.1 uncultured Rubrivivax sp. | reverse complement strand
CTGGGCGGCCATGCGGTGCGGCACGCCATTTCTCGAGCCGGCATCGAGCCTGGGCAGGTTGAGGATGTGATCATGGGCTGCGCCAACCCCGAGGGCGCCACCGGCGCCAACATCGCAAGGCAGATCGCTCTGATGGCAGCTTGCCCCGTCTCTGTGTCAGGCATGACCATCAATCGCTTCTGTTCTTCCGGGCTGCAGTCCATTGCTCTGGCGGCGCAGCGCATCATCTCCGGCGAGGGTGAGGTTTTCGTGGCCGGCGGGGTCGAGAGCATCTCCTGTGTGCAGCAGGAGTTGAACCAGCACATGCTGCGGGACCCGATCCTCACGCGCAAGAAGCCCGAGATCTACTGGAGCATGCT
>CAYYYC010000268.1:0-2575 GCA_964475695.1 uncultured Rubrivivax sp. | reverse complement strand
CCTGTCGGGCGGCTGATTCCCGCCAGCGGCCGAGCGCGTGCCGAGGTGCGCACCTGGGAGGCGCTGGCCGATGGCGTCCTGGATGCCCTGATCGCGGTGCGCCTGGAAAACACCTGGTCAGGCCGTCGGCCCGAGCAGCGCAGCCAGGCTTGGTGCCAACGGCAGATGGCCAAGGTCAGCGCCAGCCTGCGCGCCATGGAAACCGGCCTGGGGGACAAGCCCTGGTGCAGCGGGATCCACTGCAGCCTGGCCGACATCGCCGTGGGCTGCGTCACCGGCTACCTGGACCTGCGCTTCCCCGAATTGGCCTGGCGGGAGTCCCACCCCCGCCTGGGGCGCCTGCACGAGAAGCTTGCAGCACGCCAGAGCTTCATCGACACCGCGCCCCCCAGGCCCTGAGCGCGAGGGGCCATCGCGGCCCCACCGCCCGTGCCTAGGCTCGTCGGCCTGCGTCCACCGCCTGCTTGAGGTCGACTTCCAGGTCAAAGCTGTCCGCGCGAGCCGGTGGCCAGAACATCCGCATCACCTCCAGCGGCCATTCGCCCTGCCCTCTTTGCGCGGCCAAGATCGCGCCGTCGGCAACAAAGGGCAGCGACGAAGACAGCAGCGTCACGCCCTGTCCGGTGCGGCGCACGATGTGGGAAGGGCTGATCTGCCCCGGGTGGGTCAGGCCGGCAGCCTGGACAAGCTCCTTCAGGGCGTGCAGGGTGTTCTGGTGGAAACGCCAAACGCGCTCGCTCTTGTCACCCACGACCAGCGCCTTCTGGCGATCGGGGTCCTGGGTGGCCACCCCTGTGGGGCAGGCGCCCGTGTGGCAGGTCTGTGACTGGATGCAGCCCAAGGCGAACATGAATCCTCGCGCGGCGTTGCACCAGTCGGCGCCCAGGGCCATCATCCGCGCCATGTCGTAGGCACTGACCACCTTGCCCGCGCAGCCCAGGCGAACGCGTTCGCGCAAGCCGATGCCGCGCAAGGTGTTGTGCACCAGCAGCAAGCCTTCCTGCACCGGCGCGCCCATGTGGTCGGAGAACTCCAGCGGCGCGGCGCCCGTGCCCCCCTCGGCACCATCGACCACGATGAAGTCCGGCGTGATTTCAGTCTCCAGCATCGCCTTGCACAGCGCAAACCACTCCCAGGGGTGCCCAATGCACAACTTGAAGCCCACCGGCTTGCCCCCCGATAGGGTGCGCAACCGATCGATGAAGCGCATCATCTCGAGCGGCGTGGAAAAGGCACTGTGCGCTGCCGGGCTCACGCAATCCTGCCCCATCGCCACACCGCGAGCCTGGGCGATCTCCGGCGTCACCTTGGAGCCTGGGAGCACACCGCCATGCCCGGGTTTGGCGCCCTGGGAGAGCTTGATCTCGATCATCTTGACCTGAGGGTCCAGGGCGTTTTCCACGAATCGCTCCGGGCTGAAGCTGCCGTCGGCATGGCGACAGCCGAAGTAGCCCGAGCCGATCTCCCAGATCAGGTCTCCCCCGTTGGCGCGGTGGTGCACGCTGATCGAGCCCTCGCCCGTGTCGTGGGCAAAGCCACCCTTGCGCGCTCCACCGTTGAGGGCACGGATCGCGTTGGCCGAAAGCGCGCCAAAGCTCATGGCTGAAATGTTGAACACACTCGCGCTGTAGGGCTGGGTGCAGGCGCTGCCACCGATGAGGACTCGAAAGTCATGGCTGGAAATCTCACTCGGCTTGAGCGAATGCGTGATCCACTCATAGCCCTCGGCGTGCACATCCATCTGGGTCCCGAACGGGCGCTTGTCCGAGTCACCCTTGGCACGCTGGTAAACCAGCGACCGCTGCTGACGGGAAAACGGCGCGGCGTCGTTGTCACCCTCCAGGAAGTACTGGCGTATCTCCGGCCTGATGTATTCGAACAGGAAGCGAAGGTGGCCGATGAGCGGATAGTTGCGCAGGATGGCGCGCTTGTCCTGACGCCGATCGCGCCAGCCCTGCACGGCGCCGGCCGCACCGATGGCCGCCACCCACCACCAGAGGCCCTGCCCACTGGCCAGGGCCAGAGCCAAACCCGCCACCGCTGCCGCGCAGAACAGCAGCCAAGTGGAATACCGAAGGGGCATCAGCCCGTCGATCAACGAAAGCACGCGCGGCATGTTGTCCTCCTGTAGGCGCCGCCGGCAGGATAGGCGCGACCGATGGCGCGGGCATCGGGATCTACCTCGTGCACCGCTTGGCGCGCAGACGCTATACTTTTGAGCTCAAGCGCTGATTTGTCCAGATTGCGGGCGCTATAGAAATTCCGCTAAAAAGGGCACCCCGGTGTCCGCTTCAGCGGCCCCGGGTTTTTTCTTTTCTGCCATCGCTTGACTGTGTCTGTCGGATTCGTCACCCCCCAGCAAATGGCGTTCGAGGACCCGCTGCCCCTGCGCAGCGGATCGCTCCTGCCCGCCTATGAGCTGGCCTACGAAACCTATGGTGTGCTCAACCCGCAGCGCAGCAATGCGGTGCTCGTGTGCCACGCGCTCAACGCAAGTCACCATGTGGCCGGCCACTATGCCGATTCCCCCGGCAGCCAAGGGTGGTGGGACAACCTGGTGGGGCCGGGCAAACCG
>CAYYYC010000267.1:0-2582 GCA_964475695.1 uncultured Rubrivivax sp. | reverse complement strand
GGTGGGATCGTCAATCCAAGATTGCACACGCCCAGTACGGGCGATAAGTTCTTTGGGCGGGTTGGACATATCAGACAAGATCAGTAAGTACAGGTGGTTTGTAATTCGGTCCTTTCAAGACCTTTCCGTCTTCTCGGCGTATCGGATTGCCGTCTTCGCCAAGCTTGGTCATATTGCTAAAATGAACACGGTTTAGGGCTTCATCCAAGTCCCACCCCATGTTTTCAGCGTACTGAAAGCAGACATAAACAAGGTCTGCTAGTTCTTTTAAACATTCAGATGAGTTGCGCTTGTAATCAACCAGCAGCTGTTGGTCAGCTTCAAGGAACTCTTTGAATTCCTCAACGATCAAATTCCTCTGACCAGTCCGTGAAGCTAGCTTCGTACTGTTGTTGACCTGGAAACTTTTCCGGAATTCCTTTGCTTGGTTGCTGATGAAGGATTTCGTGCTCAAGCTCATTCTGTAAATAGTGGATTGCTTTTCTCAAATCTGCAATTCGGCTTTCCTTGTAACCAGCACGGCAGATATATTTAATTGCGTTACCTAGATGGAAGCTCAGTCCTTGGTCTCGGATGAAATCCCAAACCTGTATGGATCCTCGTCGGTAGTACTGCGGACCGTTGGAGTTGGTAGAGGCCATTTAGAAAGTAAGTTGCTCATGTTGTTACCAAGAATGAAGCACTGCTTTTGCAATGCCATAAAGACAGTAATGATGTCTTCCTTCTTGGTTTCTTCGTTCCTCAGTGCGTCTTCAATCTGACGCAACTTGAACTGTTGCTCCACCTTCAGTTCCAGTACTGGAGCTGGGGGACCATAGGATGGGCCGTTGATTGGTGAAATCGAAGTCATTTGCTTGTAGGATCTTTGCGAGTCGTGCATTCTTGAGCGCGACCTCTTCCGAAAGATCTTTCTCAGCAAATGCATTAAGGACGGTCTGCCAGCTCGCTCCATGTTCATCAAGTAAAGCAGCTGCCTTCTTGATACCAATACCAGGAACTCCGGCGTATCCATCCGTTTGGTCACCGGCCATCGTTTGTATAAGGTGCCAGCGGTCTCCATCTTCTTTGTTGATTGTTACTATTCCTTCGCTTAGGTCATACAAGCTTCCGGGAATCTGCCTCATGTCTTTGTCAGGGCTACAAATAATGTGCCCCTCTTCTTCTGTGGCGTAGATTCCAATGGCATCGTCAGCCTCTATAGACGGCATGACAATGACTTGGTATTCCTCTTTGAGTTTGTTGATGACCCTACGGTAACCACACGGTTTCTTGCGGTTACGGTGTCCCTTATAGTCTGGATCAATAGACTTGCGAAAGTTGACAGTATCAGAAAAGAACAGAATACTGTCATCAAAACATCCAAGGTCAGAGGCGATCCGATAGAGTTCGCGCTCGACCATCTCGTAGGCTTCACTGAATTTACTGGTGACAACGATGATGTCATCACCCCAGTCAATTTCGGTTTCGTTGGCAGCACAGCACTTGTAGACAATAAAGTCTGCATCAATCAGTAGGCTCATTTCCCTTGGCCTCGACGCAGCTTTCTGCCGTGGGATGCCAAGCTCCTTTGTCCATTGCCTTGATGGGTGTGCTTAAACTTTGCTCTCGATTGAAACTTCTTCAGAGCTAATTGTGACTTGCTTTTGGTTTTGGGTGGCATATAGCGTAGTGGACAGGTAGTCTAAAGCTTTTTGGACTATTGCCGGGTCATCCTTAAACTTCCCGAGCCCTAGGTTGCACGCATCGCATATGTACCCTCTGAACTGATTTGAGGTATGACAGTGATCGAGTACCCAGTTCTGGGTATAATCACTGCATATAGGACAATGCCCAGCCTCCGGGGCTGGATGCTTCTCCTTCAGAGCGTTGCGTACAACTGCTAGTTGTTTTGTACAGGTCTTGCAGGTATTTTTCCTACCAGCTTTTGTTGTAGAGAAATACGGAAATGACTCAAGTGGTAGCCTTACCTTGCAAACCTTACACGCTTTAGTGAACTTCGTCCCAGTTTGTTCCTTGCTTTGCTTCAGCTGCGATAGGAACTCTAAGTTGGTAAAACTCTCCAGCAGACTGAGCTGCCCACAATAGACTGAATTTAAGGTCTTTCGCATATTCTGGCTTACATTCAAACTGCAGCTCGTCGTGAATAAACGCAAGCTGGTTTGCTTCTATCTCAGCCCGAATGATGCTTTCATGTGTCAGCACCATCCACCGCTTTGCAATGACGGCTGCTGAACCCTGAAGCAAATAGTTCAGAGCTTTGTGAGAGCCATCACAAGCAATGCGGCGACCGTCAATAGCACGGACCTGACCGGACCTCTCCGCCTTACACTTAACCGCTTCAACCAGTTTCTGCAAGCCTGGAATTGCATCCATGTATGCCTGCCGAATTTCCTTCCCTTTCTTTTTTGCAGCTGTGGAGGATAACTGAGGATCATAGGAATAGCCAATCTTTTCATTACCCGCCCCATACAAGAATGCATAGGTAACGGTTTTCACTAGCCGACGACTGATGCCTATCTTGTCAGCGTTCTCCTGGTGAATGTCACCGTTGAGAAGAACATCTCCGTAACGGCCTCCATCAT